>CADBPG010000001.1 GCA_902796435.1 uncultured Eubacteriales bacterium
AGCCCCTTTTCCAACAGCTCATCCGCGATCCCGCCCAGGAAAATGCGGAAGATATTGCCGATGCCGAAATGGATCCAGCGCGGTGCCAGCACCGCCTTTTCCACGGCCTGCGCCACGTCATAGCCAGGCACACGGATACCCATATCCGCCCAGGCCTGCCGATTACTTAAGGATGTACGATTCAGTTTCATACCAGGACCTCCCTGCAGAAAGCTCTTATTCGTTATAGAAGGTAATAAAGGACTGTTTGGTCAGATCGTAGTCTTTGACGGCCATCAGTTCCCGGGCCGAATGCATGGCCAGGATCGGAATGCCCATGTCCACGATGCGGCAGGGGATCCGGCCGGCGATGATGGGGCCGATGGTCGACCCACCGCGGGCATTGGACCGGTTGGTGAACTTTTGCACCGGCACGCCTGCCTTTTTGCAGATCTGCTCGTAGACCACGTAATCCTCGCTCTGTGTCACATAACTCTGGGCTGCCGCGATCTTGATGACCGGACCACCGCCTAGTTTTGTCGTCAGCACAGGGTCATGCCGCTCCGGATGGTTCGGATGGGTGGCATGGGCCACGTCACCGGAGATCAGGAAGGACTGCAGCAGGTCCTCGGTCAGGTGGGTCCTGCCCAGAGCCTTGGAGATCTTCTCCAGAACGATGTGCAACGTGTCGGAACCGGCACCCATCCGGGAACGGGAGCCTACTTCTTCGTGGTCAAAACCGCAGAAGATATCGACACCGGTCTGTGGCTTTGCTTCCAGAAGCGCGGCCGCCGCGGTGTGCACCATGACCAGATCATCCAGGTGCGGTGCGGACAGGAACTCCTCCTTGAAGCCGGCCAGGCAGGGCGGCTCCGTGGTGTAGGTAAACAGGTCGAAATCCAGGATGTCCTCGGCCTGTACCTGCAGTTCAGCGCACAGGGCCTCCATCAGCAGGGATCCATCTTCTCCCGAAGCAAATCCGCCGATGGGCAGAAGATCGGTCTGCGGATCCAGCGCGACACCCTTGTTGACCTCATGGTTCATGTGGATGGCCAGATTGGGAATGACCAGGACCGGTTTCTTCAGGTCCACATAGCAGACCTGGGGGTTGAACACATCCTCGCTCTTCAGCACCACACGGCCCGCCAGTGACAGGGGCCGGTCCATCCACGTGGCGTAGATGGGGCCGCCGTAGACCTCGATGTTCAGCTTATAATAGCCATTCTGCCGCATATCCGGCGTAGGCTTGACCCGCAGGCAGGGCTGGTCGGTATGGGCACCGATCATCCGGTAGACCGGAGCCTTGATCTGGCTCAGATCCTCCGGCAAGACAAAAGCGAAGCAGGCTGAATCCCCGACCGTAAGATAATACTTGCCACCGGCTTCGATCTGCCAGTCTTCATAGAGGGAAAGCGCAGAAAAACCGGCCGCTTCGAACCGTTTGCACAGCGCACGGACCGTGTAGAAGCAGACCGGCGATTCCTCCAGAAATCTAATAAAATCTTTCATAAGATGATGCTCCTTATTTGTATGATCAAATAACATGCTTATTATAGCGAAAAAACACCCATTTGACAAGTTTTCGCTTTAAACAGCTGAAAGTTGACATCCCGCCATAAATCTGCTATGATGAAACGTACCAAAGTATCGAAACTGAACGTAAAGGAGCGAACCAATATGGCTATCCAGATCATAACTTATCCCAATCCGGGCAGCAATCTTGCACTGCGCGTTGCCAGAGGGCATTTCGCGACCAGCCACAGTCACATCAATTATTATATCGATCTTACCATGACCAAGCACCGCCTTTCCGAGGCCCGCGAAGCTGCGATCGAACTGGCCAGCCGTTTTAAATCCTCCACCGTCATCGACACCATCCTGTGCCTGGACGGTACTGAAGTCGTCGGCGCCTGCATGGCCAGCGAGCTGACCAAGGCCGGCTTCACCAGCATGAACGCACATCAGACCATGTATGTCGTCACGCCGGAACACACCTCCGGCAGCCAGCTGATCTTCCGTGACAACACCGCACCCATGATCGTCGGCAAGCGCGTCCTGGTCCTGGCCGCTTCTGTCACCACCGGTTACACAGTCCAGGCTGCGATCGAAGCCATCCGCTACTACCGCGGCATCCCGGTGGGCATCTGCTCCATCTTCACCCGTCTGGAAGAATGCGAAGGCTTCCCCATCACCTCCGTCTTCGGGACCGACATCCTGGACGACTACGAAAGCAACTCCTCCCATGAGTGCCCGCTGTGCAAGATGGGCATCAAGCTGGACGGTATGGTCAACAGCTTCGGCGTTTCTTCTTTCTGAACTGATCAACACAAAAAATGAGACCTGCTCTTTACGGGCAGGTCTTTTTATGTTCTATGGACTATCAGTCCTCTTCCTCTGCTTCGATCAGGCCATAGCCGCCGTTGTTGCGGCGATAGACCACAGCGAACGCATCATCCTCGCTCCGGTTCTGGAATACGAAGAACTGATGGCTCAGCAGGTTCATCTGCAGAATGGCTTCTTCGACGGTCATCGGTTTGATGTCGAAGCGTTTGACACGGACGACGTCGAACTCGCCCTCTTCCTCCCAAAGCTCCTGCGGCATATCCGGCTCTTCAAGAGCACCTTCACGCAGGTTCTTGGCCAGGCGGGTCTTGTTCTTGCGGATCTGCCGTTCGATCGCACTGACGCAGGCATCCATGGAAGCATACATATCCTTGGAGGTGTTGCTGGCACGATAGATCCGGCTGCCGTTCTTCAAGGTAACTTCAGCGGTCATCCGTCCGCGTTCTCTGGAGAACGTGACCTGAGCATCTGACTCATATTTGAAGAACTTGTCGATCTTGCCTACTTTTTTCTCGGCATAGGCACGCAGGCTGTCCGTCATCTCAAGCTGTTTGGCAGTGAAATTAAATTTCATACGATCAGTCCTTTCCTCGGGAAGCTCTCAGGCGAGCCTCCTTTTGTGAATAGTATAACACAAGGCCGATCATTTGCAAACAGTTTTTGTGAAAAAGATACATTTACTTTACGGTAAACTTCTTGGTGACCGTGGTATAGGATCCCTTCCTGTACAGACGGACGCCGGAAACCTGGACTGTGTAGGTCTTGCCCCGCTTCAGGCCTTTGGCACGCACTTCCAGACTGTCCTTGTCTTTTTCCAGGATCTTCAGAGTCGTGCTCTTGCCGTTTTCATCGATCAGAGTGACTTTTACCTTCTTGAACTGGACGCGGGTGAAGAAATCGATCTCCAGTTCTTTGTCTTCTCTGTCGTACTTGACCTTCTCGATGAACAGTTCGGTCTTCGGTGTTTTGAAGGTGCCGGAGATGCTGCAATACTTGCCGCTCTTTCCAAAGCGGATGCCGGAAATGGTGTAGGTGTACTTGGTACCCGCCTTCAGGCCTTTGACCTTGAAGTCCAGATCATCATGATCCTTGTCGATGATCTTCGCGGTCAGCTTGGTTCCATCCGGTGCCTTGACGGTCACTTTGGCGTTCTTGTACTGTGCGTAACCGTAGAATTCGACCTCTACCTTACCGTTTCCTTCATACTCTGTTTTCCGGATCTGCTGGGCTTTGGCTTCGACCGGAATCCGGATCAGGCTGACAGCGCAAAGCAGGGTCATTACGATAGCTAAAATTCTCTTCTTCATAGGGCTCTCTTCCTTTCTGTGTTGCCTGTTTGTATAAATAACGCAGAAGGATCTCGTTTTATTGCACTGTCTGAAAACTTTTTTCAAAAAAGAATAAGGACCTGTGCTTTTTTGTAGGCACAAGTCCTGATCTTTCATTATAAACGGGCCACGCCGCTCTCCCTGGCCGCCTTGGCGACCGCCTGCGCCACTGCAGGTCCGACGCGCTTGTCAAAAGCCGCCGGCAGGATGTAGGTATTGCTCAGTTCTTCGGCCGGTACCAGATCTGCCAACGCATAGGAGGCAGCCTGCTTCATCTCCTCGTTGATGTCGCGCGCACGCACGTCCAGAGCACCCCGGAACAGACCCGGGAAGACCAGCACATTATTGATCTGGTTCGGATGGTCACTGCGGCCGGTTCCGACAATGGCGGCTCCTGCCTCCAACGCATCCTCTGGTTCGATCTCCGGCACCGGGTTGGCCATCGGGAAAACGATCGCCTGGGGCGCCATGGAACGGATCATATCCTTTGTGACGATGTGCGGTGCACTGACACCGATGAACACGTCCGCGCCCACCAAAGCGTCTGCCAAAAGGCCACTGAAGTGCTCCGGATTGGTGATCTCCGCCATCTCCGCCTGCACCGGGTTCATTTCTACACCTGCGCAGAGGATGCCGTTGCGGTCCACCATCTTCAGATGCTGGACGCCTAAGTTCAGCAGATGTTTGCCGATGGCGATACCGGCAGAACCCGCACCGTTGATGACGACCTTTGCCTGGCCGATCTCCTTGCCGACGACGCGCAGCGCGTTGATCAGCGCCGCTCCGACCGCGATGGCCGTGCCATGCTGGTCATCATGGAAGACCGGGATGTCGCAGAGCTCCTTCAATCGCCGTTCCACCTCGAAGCAGCGAGGTGCCGCGATATCCTCCAGATTGATCCCGCCAAAGCTGCCGCTCAGCAGATAGATGGTGCGGACCAGTTCGTCCACGTCCTTGCTCTTGATGCAGAGCGGGAAGGCGTCTACGTCCGCAAAGGCCTTGAACAAGGCGCATTTGCCTTCCATGACCGGCATGCCGGCTTCCGGTCCGATATCACCCAAGCCGAGCACCGCTGTGCCATCAGTGATCACCGCTACCAGATTATGACGACGCGTCAAGGAGAAGGACAGGTCCGGATCCTTCTGGATCTCCAGACAGGGCTGTGCCACGCCCGGCGTATAGGCCAGAGATAAGTCGTCTTTCGTTTCTACTTTCACTCGGGAAATGACTTCGATCTTGCCCTGCCATTCCCCATGCAGGCGCAGGGCTTCTTCCATATAGTTCATAAGAATCTCCTTGTGTTTTTACTTGTAGCTATGTACGCCCGGCAGGAACGTATTTACGCCGATGTAGGTGAACAGCACGCAGATGAATCCGATCACGGCGAAGACCGCCGCGGTCTTGCCCTTCCAGCCATTGCGGATGCGCAGATGCAGATAGATCGCGTAGATGATCCATGTGACCAGCGACCAGGTCTCCTTCGGATCCCAGGACCAGTAGCTGCCCCAGGCGTTTTCCGCCCAGATAGCTCCGGTCACGATGGTGAGGCTCAGGAACAGGAGCCCCAGCGCCACACTGCGATAGGCAATGATGTCCAGCTTTTCCTTGTTCGGGATGTGCTGGTCCAGGAACCCGCCCTGCTCCGTCATCCTGTCGCGCAGCAGGAAGATGATGCCGAGCACGAAGGAAACGCCGAAGGACCCGTAGGCGATGATCGCCGTGGATACGTGGAAGCCCAGCCAGTTGGACTGCAGTGCTGGCATGAGCTCGTGCACTTCCTTGCTCTGCATGGCAGCGTAGCCGATGATCAGCAGGTTGACCGGCGAGGCGAAGGCGCCCAGTACCGGAAACTTGAACTTCAGGATGAAGATCAGACTGACAAGGCAGATGCCCCAGGAAAAACTGGTGGCGAATTCATACTGATTGCTCAACGGCAGGCGTCCGGCACCGATCCCGCGCAGGATCAAAGCCCCCGTGTGCAGGACCAGGCCCAGGATCTGCACGACCACCGCGATGCGGGATATAGTTTCCTTCTTGACCGCGATATACACGAAATACAGGATCGTGGAGACGAAATAGACCGCCATCACGATGGAGAACAATACACTCTCGATCTGCAGCAAAGAACCATTCATGCTGTTGTCTCTCCATTCTCTACTTGCACGGCTTGTTCAAATCGTTCCTTGAACAGCGCCCCGCCTTTTCTGCTGGACCCGTACACGGTCCAGCCCTCCTCCGTCCGCAGTGCCCAGATCTTCACGGGCTGCAGATAGAAAGCCAGACCTAAGCCCAGCATCAGGATCATGCCACCGATGAAGGCCAGCCACACGAAACGATCTCGTTTGATCTGCAGGATGGTGTAGCTCTGCGGATCCGAGAACGTGACGGTATAATCATCGATGGTGATCTGCTCCCCTTCCATCAGCACGTTCATACCGATGACCTGATCCGCGTAATAGACGGAGTACAGGTAGCCGGGGTTGTTCATACTGCCCGACATGGTCAGGGGCTGCCCATCGACCAGCGCGTAATCCGGGTAGAAGGCATTCAGCCAGATGGTAAGATCCGGCATGTCTTCCACCGTCATATACTCACCTGCACACAGGACCTCTTCCTGCAGCAGAGCCTCATCCTTGAAGATGCGCACCGTGGCAGCCCAGCCGGTGGAATTCTGGTAGAATTTCATGCCGAAGAGCTTCGCCGGGTGGTTGACGGAGGCTTTGCCGCTCTCTGACGTGCCAGTCGCGACATCCGTCACCGTGAGACTCGCAGTATACTGCCGCACCGTATCGTCCGCACGCAGGTCCACCTGGAAATCATCGATCGTCACGAACTTTTCCGTGTTCCCGATCTGCCGTGTCTGCCCCGCTACACCATAGACCGCGTACTGCTCCTTGGTCATCTGGCCCAGGCCGAAGCCTAAGATCAGCAAGAAGATGCCCAGATGGCAGATCCAGGCGCCCCACAGTCCGATGCTGTGCTTCGATGCCGCACGGTACTCGGTTCCTTCTTCCGTGGTCCCGCTGTGTACCTGCATCATGTGGAAGGCTTCAAACACCGGTGCTGGATCCGCAAGGCCTTCGGTCGAACAGTCCGCACTGCTTTTGAGGATCTTTTCCGGATCCCGTTCCGCCCGGAAGCGCCGCAACAGGCTGGGCAGCCGGATGATGTCGCACATCAGCAGGTCCAGGCACAAGAGTGCACTTAAGACGATAAACGTGACACTGTGGAACGCATCGTCCAGATGCAGCGCGATGATCAGCCCGGCGGTGCGTTCGGAATACGTCGCCGCGTACCATTCATAGCTTTGTCCTTGACTGATAAAGCTGCCGGCGGAGCAGTATAACGCCAGCACCACCAGCAGCCCTATCGCGAATTTCATGGAAAACAGCTGTTTTCCCAGTTTTTTAAGTTTTGACATATCTGTCCTTTACAGGCCCAGCAGTGCCATGCCTTCGGCGATCTTCTCCTCAGAAGTATCCAGGCAGTGCATGGCCAGTTCGGAATTATGCGCGCCTTCCGAGTTTTCCACGTAGCAGAAGTCGAAGAACCACTGTGCCTCCCGATGGAGCTTACGGATGGCATTCAATTCTTCCTCACTCATCTTGCCCGCGGCGACCGCTTCCGCCAGTCCATCCTTGAATGCGGACAGCTTGTTGCCGACTTCAGTCTCACGCGCAGTGACACGCTCCTGCAGGCGGGTGACCATGTTCACAACGTCAACGCCTTCATGGCAGGTCGCGCAGCGGGACAGCAGTTCCGCATTCTGTAATGGGCTGACCAGTTCATGGCTATGGTAGACCTTGCCCTCTTCGTCCTGTACCATCGGCATATGGCAGTCCGCGCAATTCAGCAGACCCGCATGCTTACCAGACAGGAAGGTCTCCATCTCCGGATGCTGGGCTTTGAGCAGCGGCGTGCCCGTGCTCTCTTGCGTCCAGTCGGAGAAGCCCATCTCGTCGTAGTACGCGAGGATCGCTTCCGGACTCATGCTCTCCACATCGTGGTAGGGCATCATAGCCTCTTTATCTTCCGGGGTGAAATAATACTCGATGTGGCACTGCCCACAGGAAAGGACTGACGGATCGATCTCACTTACAGATGTGCCCAGCGCTTTGGTCACATAGGAATGGGTCACCACCAGCTTGCCCGCATCGTTTGCTTCATTACCGTGGCAGGTATAGCAGCTGATGTTCTCTTCCATCTGGGCCATGACCTCGTCGAACTCCATGGTGTACACACCCACGCCCTGGTCGTTGACCAGCTTGGTGAAGTTCGGGGTTTTACACGTGAGGCAGTTGGCCATGGGATGCGGACGCTCTGTATTGGCCACATCTTCCAACGTATAATTATGGCCGCGGGCGCTGCCGTAATCCTTAGCGAAACCGTAGCCCTCGTAAATGTTGACCAGATACGGATCCTCCTCCAGATAACTGACCACGTAGGAGTTCTTATCGTTGTCACCCATGGTGGCTACGATCTCCGGATACATTTCTTCCCAGTCCGTGGCGTTGATCGTGCCATCTTTGGAAGTCGCTGTCGGAGCCTCTTCGTGCAAGTACTGGATATCATCACGGCTCAAGGGTCCGATCGCGGAACGATCCTTCAGGTGGTACATGACGTCCCGTCCGCCGATCACACCGCAGCAGAAGGTCACACTCAAGAGGATGATGACCGCTGCCACGATGATCTTTACATTCGTTTTCGTATCCATATGATTTCCTCATATTTAAGCCTGCGTCGGAGGTGTAATGACCTTGACCGGGCATTTTTCAACACATTTGCCGCACTGCGTGCATTTTTCATAATCGATGTGGGCCACATTCTGATCCACATGGATCGCGTCGAACTCACACTGACGGGTGCAGAGCATGCAGCCGATGCAGCCGGCAGAACAGACCGCTTTGACCTGTGGTCCACGGTCCTTGTTGGAGCACTGCACCCGGACCTTCTTGCTGATCGGTTTGAGCTCGATCAGGCCTTTGGGGCAGGCTTTGGTGCACAGGCCGCAGCCGATGCACTTGTTCTCATTGACGACCGCGACTCCGTTCACTACTTTGATGGCGTCCTGCGGACATGCCGTGACGCAGGATCCCAGACCTAAGCAGCCGTAACCGCAATCGTTCAGGTTCAGGCCGGACATGACCGCGCTGCGGCAGTCCTGGATGCCCACATAATTGCCCAGCGTACCGGTCACATCGCAGGTACCCTTGCAACGGATGAAGGCCACGTTCTTCTCGCCGACTTCCGCGGCAACGCCCATGATACCGCCGATCTTCTCGGCGACCGGCGCTCCGCCGACCGGACATGCGCTGACAGGCGCCGTCTCGTTGGCGATGGCCGCGGCCAGGGCGTCACAGCCGGCATAGCCGCAGGCACCACAGTTGTTGCCCGGCAGACATGCACGCACCGCCGCTTCCCGCTCATCGACTTCTACATAGAACTTTTTCGAGGTGAATACCAGGCCAGCGCCCACGATGATACCGATCACCGTGATCACCGCTGTTGTAATAATGATTCCTGTCATGTTCAGCCTCCTTTACAGTGACAGCCCGGAGAAGCCCATGAACGCGATGGACATCAGGGCCGCGCTGATCATGACGATCGGCGCTCCACGTAACGGTGCGGGCAGGTCTTCCTCGTTGATGCGGCTGCGGATACCGGCCAGCAGGACGATGGCGATCGTATAACCAAGACCGGTACCGAATCCGGCGATCACGCTCTCCATAAAGGTGTACTCATTCTGGACGTTGGTCAGCGCCACACCCAGCACCGCGCAGTTGGTGGTGATCAGCGGCAGGTAGATACCCAGCGCCTTGTACACTGCGGGAGACTTCTTCTTCAGGAACATTTCCACGATCTGCACCAGTGCGGCGATGACCAGGATGAAGACGATGGTCTTCATGTAGTCGATGCCCAGTGGCAGCAGGATGTGGTTGTACAGGAGGTTCGCGACCGCAGAGGCGATCGTGATAACGAAGATGACGGCGCCACCCAGGCTGGCAGCAGCCTTCATCTGCTTGGAAACACCCAGGAAGGAGCAGATGCCCAGAAACTGACTCAAGACGACGTTGTTGATCAACGCGCAGGTGATGATGATCAGGATCAAGTCTTTCATTTTGCCGCCTCCTCATCTACCGGGGTTTTCGGATTCTCACACATGGATGTGCACATAGCGCAGTTACCATCGCAGCCGCTTTCTACCAGCTGGCGCTGCCGCGTCTTGATGCCGATGGCATTCATGATCGCGATGATGAGCGCGAAGACCAGGAAAGCGCCCGGCGGCTGCACGAAGATCGCGATGGGCTCCACACTCTTCGGCAGGATCTGCAGACCGAAGGCAGTACCGGATCCCAGGACCTCACGGATGAGGCCGGCCAAAGTCAGCGCGACGGTGAAGCCTAAGCCCATGCCGATACCATCCATCACGGCCAGACCCGGCGTTGCCTTGTTGGCGTACGCTTCGGCACGACCCAGGATGATGCAGTTGACAACGATCAGCGGGATGTAGATGCCCAGAGCATCATACAGGGAAGGCAGATATGCCTCGATCAGAAGCTCGGTGACCGTGACCAGAGAAGCTACGATAACGATATAGGCCGGCAGACGCACGTCATCCGGGATGACCTTGCGCAGCAGGGAAATGACCAGGTTCGAAAGCACCAGGACCGCCAGCGTGGACAGGCCCATGCCGATACCGTTGGAGGCCTTCGTGGAGACCGCCAGCGCCGGACACATTCCCAGCATCAGGATGAGTACCGGGTTCTCTTTCCAGAGACCGTTCAGTAAACGTTCTAAGTATTTATTCATATCAGTTGCCTCCTCCCGCGAATATGGTGCGGTAGAAATCCAGGCCCGCGTTGACCGCATTGACCACAGCACCGGAGGTCGTAGACGCACCGGAGACGGAGTCGATCTCGGTATCCGCGGTGGAACCGCCCTTCTTCAGCAGTTCGAACGCATCGACCTTGCGGCCGTTAAACTGATCCTTGAACGCCGGCTCATCACAGAGCATGCCCATGCCCGGCGTTTCATGCAATTCCGTAAAGGCGATACTGTTGATGGCACCCTCCGGATCCAAGCCTAAGGAGATCGTGATGTCTCCATCGTAACCATCGGAATTGGTCACGCTGATGACATAGCCGGCTACATTGCCGGCATCATCGACACCGACGACCGCTTCATTGATGCGGGACCGGCCGAAGGAGGTGCCATAGACGCCGCCCGCCAGTTCTTCGATCGCCGCGACAGCCGCCTCATCATCCATAAAGTCTGTGGCTCCAGGGCAGACCGCTTCATAGGCCTTCCGGTTCTTGGCCAGCTGCTGGGCTTCGATGGAATCTTTGGTCATGGTGTAGACACCGCTCAGCGCGATGCCCGCAACCAGCGTGACCACCGCGATCACGATGACCGGCACTGGGATGCGCTCCTTGAGGGTCTTCTTCGGTTCGCCATTGCGCAGAGCGATCATGCTCTTGCGGAAAGCGTACGGTTTCGGAATGATGTACATATCGATCAGCGGGGTGAACAGGTTGCCGACGATGATGGCGTAGCTGAAGGAGTCCGCCGCACTGCCGAAGCACCGGAACAGACCGCCCAGCACACCGATGAGGCAGCCATAGGTCAGCTGACCCAGCCGGCTGACCGGAGACGTGGTATAGTCAGTCGCC
>CADBPG010000002.1 GCA_902796435.1 uncultured Eubacteriales bacterium
CCTGTTCGGTCTTGCTCCGGATGGAGTTTACAGAGCCCTTCCTGTCACCAGGAAGGCGGTGGGCTCTTACCCCGCCTTTCCACCCTTACCATGCGGAGGCATGGCGGTTTATTTCTGTTGCACTGGTCTGGGAGTCGCCTCCACTGGACGTTATCCAGCATCCTGCCCTATGGAGCTCGGACTTTCCTCACAGGCGCCCTTTCGGGTCCCCACAGATGTGGTTTTTGCCTTGCGCGACCGTCTGGCCGGCTTGCGCACGCATTAAAGGATACCACAACCCGCAGAAAAAAACAAGGCGCAACTTTCCTCTTGACAAATCCCCGGCTTTCTCTATAATGATACTAGAAAACTGAATATATAAGAATCGACAGGGGTGCTTTTGGCTGAGACGGATCCTTAGATCCGAACCCTTATACCTGATACGGATAATACTGGCGTAGGAAGTCTTCTTAACTTGTAAGGTACCGCATGTCGATCTCGCATGCGGTTTTTATTATTTATCTGGAGGTTTTTTCTATGGAAAACAAGACTGTTTCACATGTACAAATGCTGGTGGAATCCGCTGTCATGCTGGCCATCGCCACGGTCCTCAGCATGATCAAGCTGTTCAATCTGCCCTATGGTGGGTCCGTGACCATCGCTTCCATGCTGCCGATCATCATCATTTCTTACCGCCATGGCCTGCGTTGGGGCCTTCTGTCCGGTCTGGTCTATGGTATCATTCAGCAGCTGTTGGGTCTGGATACCCTCTCCTGGGTCACCACCTGGCAGTCCATCGTCGCCGTGATCTTACTGGACTATATCATCGCCTTCGCAGTGACGGGCTTTGGCGGTGTCTTCCGCAAGAAATGCTCTCAGCCCATGGCATTGCTTCTGGGTGCTCTTCTGGTCGGCCTGCTCCGCTATATCTGCCACGTGATCTCCGGCGCCACCGTCTGGGCGGGTCTTTCGATCCCCACCAATGCCGCGATGATCTATTCCCTGGGCTATAACGCCACCTACATGATCCCGGAAACCATCGTTACCATGATCCTTGGATATTACATCGGTTCGATCCTGGAGTTCCGCAATGGCCGCGTAACCCAGTATACCTCTGTTAAGAACGCAGGTCTGTCCATCTACAAGTGGCTGGCCGGTCTGTTCCTGGCAGGCGGTCTCATCGCGGACACCACCCTGGTCTTCTCCAAGCTACAGAACGCAGAGACCGGTGATTTCGACATCACAGGCCTTTCCGCAGCACCTTGGGCGACCATCGCGATCATCAGCGTCGTTGCTGTAGCCTGCGCCTGCATCCTGTGGTTCATCGGGAAGAAAAAGAAATAAATCTTGTCAATAATTAAACGCAGAAAAGACCTCCAAACATAATCTGGAGGTCTTTTTTAGTTTATTCCTCTTACCATCAATACCTTGCCTGCGGTCTTTTTATCGTTCCGGACCGTATCCATGGCCTGCTGCATCTCCTCCAGCGGATACTGGTGGGTGATCAGCGGCCGGACATCGACCAGACCCTTTTCGATCAGATCGATGCAGAGAGGGAAGAACAGTGCCGGTGTCGCATGGGAGAATCGCAGCTGCAGCCGGTTGAAATGCATCTGGTTGATATCCAGTGCGACCTTGCTCTCCTCTGCCGACTTCGCGATGCCGATCACAGAAAGGACCGTGCCGAAGGAAGCGATATCCACCGCTTCCGGGATGGTGGACGGCGGTGTCGTGACCAGGATCCTGTCGACCTGCACATTTTTCAGCGTCTCACGAACGGAGATCTGGTCTGTCAGAAGCACCTGGTCCGCACCGTAAAAGTACGCCAGTTCGATCCTCTTTTCGGAATGGGCGTGGGCCAGGACCGTGATCCTGCCGGCACCCCGCAGTCGGGCCAGACGGACCGCCAGTAAAGCAATGGGACCCGCACCGTAGACTACCACATGGTCTCCTAGACGGATATCCGCGACCTCGACCAGGTCCATGGCCACGCCGAAGGGCTCGATCACCGCAGCCTCCGCAAAGGAAAGGGAGCGGATCGGCACCAGGGCCCGGGCATTGACGATGATCTTTTCCGCAAACCCTTCATAGGGTGGCACATATTTATCGGAACACAATTCCGGATGCCCGTTGCGGCAGGCCGGACAGTTGCCACAGTAGGAGGAGGACTCCATGGCGACCCTGTCACCCATAGAGACCTGCGTCACATGGGCGCCTACCGCTTCCACCACTCCGGACAATTCATGGCCGAAGGGATGGAACTCTTTTGAAGTCCAGGCCGCGTTGACATCGGACCCGCAGACGCCGCAGGCCTTGATATCCAGTAAGACCTCATCCGCCTGCAGGGGCCGTAATTGTGTTTCCCGGATCTCCACCTGAAATGGTGCTTTTAAAAACGCTTGCTGCATGATGCGTGTACGACTCCTTTCCGTACTGCGTCAACTGTTGTAGTCGACATCGAACTTTCTGTCGCGGAAATAATACTGTTTGTCCTCGTCTGTGATCTCGCGGACGATGTGGCAGGGATTGCCCACTGCGATGACATTTGAAGGGATGTCCTTGGTCACGACACTGCCCCCGCCGATGACCACATTGTCCCCAATGTGGACGCCGGGCATGATGCAGGCATTGCCGCCGATCCAGACATTATCACCGATGGTGACATCGATACCATATTCATAGCCGGAATTCCTGGCCTCCGGATGGATGGGGTGCCCTGCGGTGTAGATGGCCACATTCGGCGCGATCTGCGCATTGGCCCCGATGCGGACCTTGCCGATATCCAGCACAACAAAATTGTAATTCGCGAAAAAGTTTTCTCCCACCTCGATGTTATATCCATAATCGCAGTGGAAAGGCGCTTCGATGTGGACAAACTGCCCTGTCTTGCCCAGGATCTCCTTGATGAGCTGCGTCTGTCGCTCGTACTCTTCCGGCGGAAGATTGTTATACTCATAGATCCTCTTCTTGTTCTCCAGCCTTTCTTCACTCAGGCCGTCCAGCCAGGCTTTGTAGGGCAGGTTTGCCAGCATTCTTTCCTTTTGGTTCATGCTTTCTCCTTATCTAGATCGTGTGATACTCCGTATGATACACGAACTAGCAGGATCATTCAATGCTTTCTTCCTTTGTTTCTTCGATTTCTTCTGCAGGCTTTGCAGCTGCTCTCTTCTGGCGGCGTTTTTTAGTGCTTCGCACGATTCCCAGCAGGATCAGGCCAAGGACGATCAGCAGGCCGATGAAGAGCCAGTTGCGGACGAAGAAGAGCACGAACCCTGCGCAGAAGCCCAAGAAGGCATCCTTGCCGTTTTCAAAGGCAAACCGGATCCTCTCAGCAAAAGTATAGGGCTGGCGGGACTGCTGCCGCTCTTTGATCTCCTGCAGGTCCAGATAGATGGTGGACATCTGCACATCGGTGTCGATGTCTTCCCGCTGGTTATAGTACCATTGCAGATCCGAATTCAACCAGGCCAGCCGGTCCTGGATCTCCAGGGTTTCCGAGACGTTTTCCGCATTCTTCAGGAGTTCCAGCAAGGTCTCCCGCTCCTGCTCATATGCTTCGATCTGTGATGTCAGCTTGGAATACTGTTTGGTCATGTTCTCCACACGGGAGGATGCCTGACGCACCATCCAGCCTGCATCCGCGGAGCAAAGTTCCTGATAGGCGGCCTGATACTGATCATAGGGGATCCGCAGGGTCCAGTACCCATGAGTGACAGTATCATAATTTTCCTCTGATGCGGATTCGATGACACCGCCATGTGCCTGGACGATCTCATAGATCCGCGCCTTGTGAGCTTTGTAATCCTTGGTTTCCAGGAAGATGTTTGCGGTATACACCAACTTTTCACCATTGCGGACCGCTTCCGCGTCCACATCGATGTCAGCAACGTCCTCTTCCGTACTCTTGGCATTGCTGTAGCCTTCCGCGGGCATCTCTTCTTCAGTTTCCACTTCTTCCACCCCGGCCCAGGCTGCGGCGGATTCCTCATAGGCTGCATCCGCGTATTTACTTCCGGATGCACCCGTATAACTGTTCCAGAACAAGCAGACAAGAATAATCATCGCCAGCACATTGCCGATCACGGACACGATCAACCAGTTGCTCTTGTTTTTCGTTTTCATGGTATCTCTCCTCCTGCGATAGATGGTTTACTCTATAATACGTAGAAAAATAAGCCTTGTTGCAAAAAAGTTTCATGATTTTGATTTTTATCACTGAACCGTTGACAACGCGCAGAAACTATGATAAAGTATTTTTAGTTAGCAATTCCTAACCTCTGCTCTCCTTGAGAGCTTTTTAAAAGTCTTTTGGTTAGCATATACTAACTTACTATGATGGATCGAGGAGTTTCCCATGCCTGAAAAGATCATCATCGATTACTGTTCCCCTACTCTGGCCGGGATCAAGACCGGAAGCCATGGCGGAAGCGGTGATCGAAGGTCTGACCGCAGCCGGCGCAGAAGTTTCCACTATCGCGCCTGCGGATTTCACCGCGGATGATGTGGCACAGTTCGATGCCATCGTCTTTGGCTGCCCGGCCATGGGTGCAGAAGTGTTGGAGGAAACCGAATTCGACCCCATGTTCACCTCCATCGAGGGTGCATTGAACGGCAAAAAGATCGGCCTTTTCGGCTCCTATGGCTGGGGTGACGGCGAATGGATGCGCGCATGGGAAAGCCGCTGCGTGTCTGATGGCGCTGTGATGCCTGCTTCCTTCGTGATCTGCCAGGACGCACCGGATGCAGAAGCTCTTGAGGCACTCAAGGCTTTAGGCCAGGCACTTGCCTGATGCTCTGACAGCATATACCAAAAAAGGCGACCCTTATCGGTCGCCTTTTTCCAGTTTATAATAGCGTGTTTCTGTAACATTGCCCCATCCACCGACATATTCCTGCTTTTCAACGACCTTGTGCTTGTGCGTTGCAGGATCATTGAAATAAAAGGTGAATGCACCATAGCGGACACCGATTGCCTCGCCATTCTCTGAGAACAGGACATCCTCGGGCCGCAGGCTGAAGCGATGATATTCCTGATCATGGTCATCATCGATCCCACCATCGGAAACCGCGTTGCACCTGAAATTCAGCCAGGAGAAAATATGCCACTGCTGCGCGACTTCTTCCGCACGGGTATGCTGGTTACTGGTCTCCATGTGTTGCTCCTCCGTTCTGTATTGCTCTTATTCCGGAACATATGTGAACCAGTCGAAGGCTGCTTCTTGCTCTACCGGTTCCGCGTTTTCTTTACCATTCGTATTGCTGCTGGCGAACATGCCGATGTACGCGCCGACAAAACCGCCGCATGTCTCGGAACCCATGAAGGATCCGTCCACATTGACTGCCACAGGCAGATCATTGACATAGAAGCTGTTGGACTGCCCCTTGGCCGTGATGCGCAGCACCACTTCCTCGTCAGGGATCTCCACACAGCCCAGGACCTGGCTGTACAGGCCTTCTTCCACGTCCATCTCCGGGATGACGTCACCCATCATCGCATGGGGGATCACATTGTAGAACTTGACGACCCGCGCCACTTTCTTACCCTGCTCCAGGCCGATCTCGATGCGCAGCTGGTTGGTGGAATCCTGGATGATGACCAGACCAGCGGTATCGTTTTCGCCCTGGGGTGCATAGTACGTAGAAGTTTCGACCGTGTAGCTGAAATGCTGCTGTCTGCGGCCGACAAAGCCCATGGCGTAGGCCTTGGCATTCTTGCGCGCGGCCATATGGGCCTCGAACATTTTACGCCGTTCCTCCGGATCCTCTGGAAAACCGCCGAACTTATGATGGGCCCAGTTCTCCAGCGGGACCGCTGCCGTCTTGATGTACAGGCGGCTGTCTTCCAGGCGGTATACATCGCCCACCGGGGTACCCAAGGTGTTCCACTGCCAGGAAAGGGTCTTTGCGTCAAAATCATCCGCCTCGGGCAGGTCTGCCACCGGGAACTCGGGCAGTTCCGGCGCGGGGTATTCCATCTCGCACTTGCCCGTGCCGGGGCATACGATCGGCCAGTCGCTCTCCCAGATGACCGGCATGATGAAAGTCTCTCGGCCGAGATTCTTATGATATCCACCATAGGGACGGGATGCCAGAGAGACCATATACCAGGCACCATTCTGTGTCTCGACAAAATCAGAATGGCCGATGTTGACGATCTCATGATACATGCTCAAATGTCCATGGGAAAGGATGGGATTGCCGCGGTAGTTCTTATATGGACCGTTCAGGTTCTTGCTGCGGGCGATGGTCGTGGCATGATAATGCTCTGTACCGCCTTCTGCGATCAGCAGATAGTACCAGCCGTCCTTCTTGTAGATATGGGAGGATTCCGGACTGTGGGCATCATAGGCGTTGCCGTTCCACAGATAATACTCCTCGCCGACCAGCTGGAAGGTCGTAAGATCCAGCTGCCGGTTGACGATGCCACCGTTCGGGCCGCCCATCTTGGAATAACTGCACCAGCAGGTTCCGTCATCATCCCAGAACAGGGACGGGTCTCCGCCCACGCCATCGATCAGATGGACATCGGACCAGGGGCCGCGCGGATCCTCGGCAGTGACCAGGATGTTCTCACCGGTGGTCATGTTGCCTACGATCACGTAGAACAGTCCTTCATGATACCGGATGGTGGGTGCGAACAGACCGCCGGACAGACGCTCCGGGTTCAGCCGCAGCTGCTGCGGATCGTTCAGGGCGTATCCGATGCATTCCCAATGGGCCAGGTCCCTGCTGTGGAACAGTGGGATGCCGGGAAAGAAGGAAAAAGAAGAATTCGCAATGTAATAATCATTCCCTACCCGGCAAATGGAAGGATCCGGATAAAAGCCGGGAATGATGGGGTTTTTGATCTTGTAATCGTTGTTCATAACTCCGCCTCCTTACTCTATTTACCACATATTATACCATAAATTACGGGCATGACAATGCATCCGACCGGAAAACCTCGACACTGCCCAGGGACCAGAAGCCGGAGATCATCGGCATGGACGGGATAGCTTCTTTTCTATTCTTTCCATTGCACTTGATCTATGTTATAATCATGCCATCATACGCAAGGAGGTTTCATGCTATGCCGAAACTTAAAAACGGGGATCGTTTTCCATCCTTTCCGATCCAGACACTATATAACTCCGCTGAAGTGACCGACACTTTATTCGACGCACCGAAAACCGTCCTCTGGTGCCTGCGCTATATCGGCTGCACAGTCTGCCGTTACGACATCCATGTGGCTGCCTCACGCTACCAGGAAGTGCAGGAAAAGGGTGCCAAGATCATCTTCATGCTGCAGAGTGACAAAGACCTGCTCGCGGAAGAATTGAAAGATGCGCCTCTGCCCTTCGATGTCATCTGCGACCCGGAAATGAAGATCTACCAGGCGCTGGAGATCAAGCCCGCTGCCTCTGTGGAAGAACTGTTAGGCCCGGATCCCGAAAAGCTGAAGGCCAAGGGTGCCGCCGCAACGGCTGAGGGTTTCTCCCATGGTAAATATGAAGGTGATGAAATGCAGCTGCCCGCCATGTTCATCGTAAACGCGGATGGCATCGTGGAAAAGGCCATCTACGCCACAGATATCACCGGGCTGCCCACATTGGACGAGCTGCTCGAGATCCTTTAAAGACAAAAATCCCGACGTATTCTTAGAATACGCCGGGGCTTTTTTATTTTACACCGATGTCGGTACGATAATGCTCGTCCTTGAAGGAGACTTGATGCAGGTTGGCATAGCCCTTGGCGATGGCCTTGTCCAGGGTCTCATCCAACGCTACGACGCCAAGGACACGGCCGCCAGATGTGACGATCTGCCCCTCCTCGTTCAAAGCAGTACCCGCATGGAAGATCATGAGGTCCTCCCGATCATCGAAGGCATGCAGGCCTTCGATCGGATAGCCCTTCGCATAGGAGACCGGATAGCCACCGGAAGCCAGTACGATGCAGACCGCCGCATTATCCTTCCAGGAGAACTCGACCTTGTCCAGAGTGCCATCGATGCAGGCTTCGAAAATGTCGACCAGATCACCATCCAGACGGGGCAGGACAACCTGCGTCTCCGGATCACCGAAACGGGCGTTGTATTCCAGCACCTTCGGGCCATTGGGTGTCAGCATCAGGCCGAAGAAGATGATGCCCTTGAAGGTGCGTCCTTCAGCGTTCATGGCTGCCACTGTAGGCTTGAAGATATGCTCTTCACAATAAGCCGCGATCTCGGGCGTATAGTATTTACTGGGTGAGAAAGTACCCATACCGCCGGTATTGAGGCCCTGATCATGATCCAGGGCACGCTTGTGATCCTGGGCGCTGACCATGGGGCGAATCGTGGTACCATCACAGAAGGACAGGACCGAAACTTCCGGACCGGTCATGAACTCCTCGATGACCAACTTGTCGCCGGCGCTGCCGAACTTCTTATCGACCATGATCTCATCCACACCGGCCATGGCCTCTTCCTGCGTATTGCAGATCAGAACACCCTTGCCCAGAGCCAGGCCATCCGCCTTGAGGACGATGGGATAGGTATCATGTTTTTTCAGGAAAGCCTTGGCTTCCGCACTGTCGGTGAACTCCCAGAAATCCGCGGTGGGGATGCCGTATTTGCGCATCAGCTCCTTGGAGAAGGCCTTGCTGCCCTCCAGGATCGCCGCGTTCTTCCGCGGACCGAAGACCCGAAGGCCTGCTGCC
>CADBPG010000003.1 GCA_902796435.1 uncultured Eubacteriales bacterium
GCCAGCCGGGCTCCGCCATAATTGGACAAAAGCAGCCGGCTATGGGAAAGATTGAAGCCCTGGGGCACGGTCCAGTCCACATCCTTTTTCGCGAAGGAACAGACCACCAACAATTGCTGATCCTTGTTTCTGCGCTCGTAGGCATAAATATTCCGGGAGAAACGATCATATTCGCGGAAGGTACCATCTGCCACGACCTTAAGGCTTTTCCGCAGGCGGATGGCCTTGCGGTAGAAGTGCAGGATCGAGTCCGGATCCGCCTCTTCCGCCGCCACATTTACGGTCGTATGATTCTCGTTGACATAGAACCAGGGCTCTGTCTCGGAGAAGCCGGCATAGGGCCCGGCATCCCACTGCACCGGAGTCCTCGCGGAATCCCGGGAAGCCCGGTGGTACAAAGCCAGTCGTTTTTCCTCCGGCCAGTCCGCGTGCTGGTTCAGCGTCTGGATATCCTCATACTGAGCGACCTCTGTCGGATACCAGTTCGTCATGCCGATCTCCTGCCCCTGATAGATAAAGGGCGTGCCCTGCTGGAACAGGTACATGGCGGCCAGCATCTTGCCGGATTCCTTCCAGTACTCCTCACTGCCGTAGCGGGAGATGACCCGGGGATGATCATGATTCTCCAGATAAAGCATGTTCCAGGCCTTGCCCCGCAGTTTTTTCTGCCAGGAGGAAAAGGCCTGCTTCAGCCGCAGCAAAGAAAAGGGCATGGGCATAAAGTCCGTAAACAGGCAATCCGCGCACATGCACTGGAACTGGATCATCATGTCGATATCACTGCCATTGGGCAGGTCCGGCGTGTCCCAGGCGATGTATTCCAACGCCCGCTCAGGCGAGACCAGAGGCGCCTCCGCCAGCGTCATGCAGTCATAGTGGGAGAACACGTCCCTGCGGAATTCCTGCAGATACTCGTGGATATGCGGTCCATGGTTATAGAACCTGATCCCCTTGGAAGCCGGCATGAGATAGTCGTCCGGCAGGCCCTCTTTCTTGGAGATGAAGGTGATGACATCCTCCCGGAAGCCATCGACACCCAGATCCAGCCAGAATTTGAGGATCTTCTTGACCTCTTCCCGGACCAACGGGTTGTCCATGTTCAGGTCCGGCTGCCGCACCGCGAACAGGTGCAGATAGTACTCCTTACGCACATCGTCCCAGGCCCAGGCCTTGCCCTCGAACATACTGTCCCAATTGTTCGGAAGCTTGCCGCACTTGCCCGCCGGCCGCCAGATGTAATAGTCCGTATAGGGTTCGATGCGCTGGCGGGATTTCTGGAACCAGGGATGGGCGTCGCTGGTATGATTGACGACCAGGTCCATGATGACCTTCATGCCCCGGGCATGGGCACCGTCCAGCACCTGTTTGAAGGCCTCCATGCCACCGTATTCGGCGGCGATGTCCATGTAGTCCGAAATATCGTAGCCACAGTCGACACCCGGGGAAGGATACAGGGGCGAGAACCAGATGCCGTCAGCACCCAGGCTCTTGATATAGTCCAGCTTCTCCAGGACACCGTACAGATCCCCCATACCGTCGCCGTTGCCATCCTTGAAGCTGCGCGGCCAGATCTGATAGAAAACTTTGTTTGTATACCATCGGGACCGTTCCATAAAAAGCACCTCTTTTGAACTTACCTGCATTCCGTAATGGTACATGCACAAAAGTGGTGCCGGAACTGCTCCAACACCACTTTTAATTTTTAATGAACTTCGCCACCGGAGGTGATATCCTGCTCCGGGGTCACGACGCAGAACTTGTCCGCACCGTCTTCGGTATAATCAGCACAAAGGATCATGCCCTGAGATTCCACGCCGCACAGGGTGACCGGCTTCAAGTTGGTCACCACGACCACCTTCTTGCCGACGAACTGCTCCGGATCGTAGAACTTGGCGATACCGGAAACGATCTGGCGGACTTCGGAACCGATCTTGATCTGGGAGACCAGAAGCTTCTTCGCCTTCTTGACCCGCTCGCAGGCAATGACCTCGCCCACACGCAGTTCGACCTTATCGAACTCGTCGATGGTGATCTCCGGCTTATGCTCGATGGGCGCTTCTTCCGCCTCTTTTGCTTCTTCCGCCTGCTTGTTGTCCGCCTCGACCTGCTCCATCAGCTTCTTTTCATCGATACGGGCAAACAGCGGAGAGGCCTCGCCGGTGGTCATGCCGGCCGGCAGCGCACCGAAGGTCTCCAGAGATTCCAGGGTGGTAAGCTCCGCAGAGACACCCAACTGCTCGATGATCTTCGCACCGGTCTCCGGCAGGAAGGGCGTCAGCAGGACGCCGATGTAGCGGATGCCTTCCAGCAGCGTATACAGGACGGTACCCAGACGGGCGGCCGTCTGCGGATCCTCCAGATTCTTACCCAGGGTCCACGGCGTAGTTTCATCGATATATTTGTTCAGACGGCGGGCAAAGGAAGTGATCTCTTCCAGAGCATCTGCCGTGCGGAATTCGTCCATCTTCGCGATCACGTTCTGGACCATCTGATCGGCCTGGGCCTTGACGTCCTCATCCAGCGGATCCCCCGCCACGGAGGCCTGGACCACAGAACCGAAATACTTCTTGTTCATGGAGATGGTGCGGTTGACCAGGTTGCCGATGGTGTTGGCCAGATCAGAATTATAACGGTTGATCAAATCCTCGTAGGTGATGTTGCCGTCATTTGCGTAGGGCATCTCACGCAGCAGATAGTAGCGGACACCGTCCACGCTGAAATAGCGGACCAGGTCGTCAGCGTACATAACGTTGCCGATGGATTTGCTCATCTTGGAACCGTTCATCAGAAGCCACGGATGACCGAAGACCTGCTTGGGCATGGGCAGTCCTAAGGCCTTCAGGAAGATAGGCCAGTAGATGGTATGGAACCGCAGGATGTCCTTGCCGATGATGTGCACATCAGCCGGCCAGTACTTGTTGAACTGCTCCGACGGGTTGTCCACATCGTAGCCCAGCGCGGTGATATAGTTGGTCAGCGCGTCCAGCCAGACGTAGACCACGTGCTTCGGATCGAAATCCACCTGGATGCCCCAGGTAAAGGAAGTACGGGATACGCACAGGTCCTGCAGACCGGGCTTGAGGAAGTTGTTGACCATTTCCTTCTTGCGCGCCTCGGGGCAGATGAAATCCGGATGCTCCTCGATGTACTGCAGCAGCCAGTCCTGATACTTGCTCATCTTGAAGAAGTAGGACTCTTCCTTGGTTTTCTGCACAGGACGTCCGCAGTCCGGGCACTTGCCGTCCACCAGCTGCGTTTCGGTGAAGAAAGATTCGCAGGGTACGCAGTACCAGCCTTCGTACTCGCTCTTGTAGATATCACCCTGGTCATAGAACTTTTTAAAGATCTTCTGGACCTGCTTTTCATGATAATCGTCCGTGGTGCGGATGAAGTGGTCGTAGCTGGTGTTCATCAGATCCCAGATGCCGCGGACCTCGCCGGAGACCCGGTCGACCCACGCCTTGGGCGTGACACCCATCTCTTCCGCGTTCTGCTGGATCTTCTGACCGTGCTCATCGGTACCGGTGCAGAAGAAAACGTCATGCCCTTCCAGCTTTTTGAAGCGGGCGATGGCATCAGAAAAGACGATCTCATACGTGTTGCCGATGTGCGGCTTGCGGGACGTATAGGCGATCGCTGTGGTGATATAGTATTTGCCTTTTTCTGCTTTGATCTTCATAAATATTTCCTTCCGGTTGCTTAAGGATTCGTAAAGAACATCATACCACGTTTTTCGTAGAAAGACAACAATCACTTTTGCCGGAATACGCATTGCCCAGGCCGCTCCGGTTTGCTATAATACCTATGATCCGCACAAGAAAGGAAGGATTCTGCCATGCAGCCGATCCCACAAGTTCTGCAGGAAGCAGCCGACGCCCTGACCCGTAAGATGGAGACCCGTTTTCCGGCTCTGGCCCCGCTGGCCGCGCCTTGTTTCCTGAATACCATAGAGACCACGGTCACCACCGAGGAAGACGGCTCCGTCTTTGTGATCACGGGCGATATCCCCGCCATGTGGCTCAGGGACAGTGCCGCCCAGGTGCGCCCCTATACCCGCTTCGCCAAGGATCCGCAGGTCGCGGACATCCTGCGCCAGGTCATCGCCCGGCAGGTGCTCTGCGTCAATCTGGACCCCTACGCCAACGCCTTCAACAGTTTCGCCAGCGGTGCCTGCTGGGAGCGGGACGATACCGACTTCATCAGCCCCTGGGTCTGGGAGCGCAAATATGAGGTGGACTCCCTCTGCGCGCCTCTGTTCCTGTCCTATGATTACTACACCGCCACTGGGGACCTGTCCATTTTTACCCCGGAATGGCGTACCATGCTGGAGCAGATCCTGGAGGTCTTCACGCGGGAACAGTATCACGAAGACTCCCCCTATTATTTCATCCGCAAGAACTGTCCGCCTACGGATACCCTGCCGATGCAGGGCCGTGGTACACCGGTGGGCTACACCGGCATGACCTGGTCCGGGTTCCGCCCTTCGGACGATGCCTGCCAGTACGGCTACCTCATCCCCTCCAACATGATGGCTGTGGTGGCGCTGCGCAAGGCCTCTGAAATGGTGGAAGCCGCCTACTCTGATGATGATCTGGCCGCCCGCGCCATCGAACTGGCCAACCAGATCGATGAAGGGATCCAGACCTACGGCCTGTACGAGCATCCGAAGTACGGGACGATCTACGCCTACGAGACCGACGGGCTTGGAAACTACACCCTGATGGACGATGCCAACGTCCCCTCTCTGCTCTCCATTCCCTATCTGGGCTATGCCGACGCGGATGACCCCATCTACCAGAACACCCGCCACTTCCTGCTCTCCCACGACAACCCCTATTACTTCATCGGGGAAGCCGCCAAGGGCATCGGAAGCCCCCACACACCGCCCCGCTACATTTGGCATATCAGCCTGGTCATGCAGATCCTGACCTCGACGGATCCTGAAGAGATCGAGACCCTACTGGAAACCCTGGCCCGCACCCATGCCGGCACGAACCTGATGCACGAAGGCTTCCATGCAGATGATCCGGCCCGCTTCACCCGGCCCTGGTTCGCCTGGGCCAACACCCTGTTCGCGCAGATGCTTATGACCTTATAAGGAGAAACCAAAGAATCCATGTCTGATACGATCCGCATCATCGGTGCTTCCCAGAACAATCTGAAGCACGTATCTCTGGAGATCCCCAAGAAGAAGATCACCGTCTTCACCGGCATCTCCGGTTCCGGCAAGAGCTCCCTCTGCTTGGATACCATCGCCGCCGAGTCCCGCCGGGAACTGAACGAGACCTTCCCCAGTTTCGTGCAGCAGTATCTGCCCAAATACGGCCGCCCACAGGTGGACCGCATCGAGGACCTGCCCGTCACCATTCTGATCGACCAGAAGAAGCCGGGTCTCAACAGCCGCTCCACCGTGGGCACATATACCGATATCTACGCCCTGCTCAGGCTTTTGTTTTCACGCATCGGCCAGCCCTTCGTCGGCTATTCCGACACCTTTTCCTTTAACCATCCGGACGGCCAGTGCCCGCGCTGCGAGGGTCTGGGCGAGGTCACGGAGCTGGACATCCACAAGCTGGTGGACTTCGACAAATGCCTGAACGATGAGGACGTCATCCACTTTCCCACCTTCACCACCGGTGCCTGGCGTTGGAAACGCTACGCTTACAGCGGCCTGTTCGACCTGAACAAGAAGATCCGTGACTATTCCCCGGAAGAGCTGGACCTATTCCTGAATTCGCCCCAGATCCGGCTGAAGAACCCGCCCTCCAACTGGCCGAAATCTGCCAAGTTCGAGGGGATCTACCCCCGGATGTACCGCAGCATCATCACCACAAAGGAAGGCAAACGCCAACAGAAGGTGCTGGACCGCATGGTCAGCCAGTTCACCTGTCCGGAGTGCGGCGGCACCCGGGTCAACGAACGGGTGCGCAGCTGCCGTATCCTGGGCAAGAACATCGCGGATGTCTGCGCCATGACCATTCCCGACGCCTATGACTGGGTCACCTCCATCAAGGATCCGCTGGCGGCGGATATGGTGCGGGAACTGTCCCGCCGCCTGAAGGCCCTGATCGAGATCGGTCTGGGGTATCTGTCCTTAAGCCGTGGCACGTCCACACTGTCCGGCGGTGAAGCACAGCGCATCAAGATCGCCAAATATATCTACTCCGCACTTTCGGACATCGTATACGTCCTGGATGAGCCCAGCGTCGGCCTGCATCCGTTGGACATCGACCGGTTGAAAAACTCCCTGATCCGCCTGCGGGACCATGGCAATACGATCCTCATCGTGGAACACCATCCGGAGATCATCCAGCTGGCTGATTTCTGCGTGGATATGGGACCTGGCGCCGGTGATACCGGTGGGCAGATCATGTACACCGGTTCCTATGAAGGCTTGCTTAAGTCTGATACCATCACCGGACACATGCTGTCCCAGAAACCGGTCTTCGCGCCTCACGGCCGTAAGCCCCAGGGCTTCTATCAAGTCCGGGGTGCTTCCTTCCACAACCTGCGTTCCTTCGACGTGGACATCCCCAAAGGGGTGCTGACCGTCATCTGCGGTGTCGCCGGCTCCGGCAAAAGCTCCCTGGTGCACCAGTTTCTGAAGGACTGCCCGGACGAGGCCGTCTACATCGGCCAGCGGGATATCGGCATCAACCTGCGCTCTACCCCCGCCACCTATCTGGACATCTCCGACCCCATCCGCAACCTGTTCGCGAAGGCAAACCACGTGTCCAACACCTGGTTCTCCTTCAACTCCAAGGGCGCCTGTCCTGCCTGCGGCGGACGGGGCATCATCTCCTCCGACATGGCCTACATGGAGACCATCGAAACGGTCTGTTCCGTCTGCGGCGGACGCCGGTACAACCCGGAGGCGCTGTCCTATACCTTCCGCGGCCGCAGCATCGCCGACGTGATGGAGATGACAGTGTCGGAGGCCTGCCGCTTCTTTGCCACAGAGCCCTTCCTCGACAGACTGCAGTGCATGGAACGGGTGGGTCTTGGCTATCTGCACCTGAACCAGTCCATGTCCACCCTGTCCGGCGGTGAACTGCAGCGCGTCAAACTGGCGGATCAGCTGCACGAAAAAGGCCGGCTCTTCCTGCTGGACGAGCCGACCAATGGTCTGCATCCGGACGATATCCGCCGGTTGCTTGTATTGTTTCATGAAATGGTGGATCAGGGCAACACCTTGATTCTGACGGAACACAGTCCCTATGTGATCCAGGAGGCCGACTGGCTGATCGAGCTGGGGCCCGGCGCCGGCGAAGGCGGCGGAGCACTGCTCTACAGCGGGCCTTCCGCGGGCATCTTTGACTGCCAGGCTTCCGTCACCCGGCCCTACTTAAGCATGGGTGTGGGAGATCAGGATCGCTGAGAACATCAGGCCGCAGCCGATCCACTCCCGCGGGCTCAAGACCTGCCCCAGGATCACCCAGCCAGCCAGTACCGAGAAGACCGACTCCATGCTCATCGCCAGAGAAGCGATGGCGGGGTCGGCATCTTTTTCTCCGATGATCTGCAGGGTGTAGGCCACGCCGCTGGACAAAACACCGGCGTACAGCAAAGGCAGCCAGGCCGCGAGGATCTGCGGGATCTTAGGCGTCTCGATGATGAACATGATGATCAGCGATACCACGCCGCTCACGAAGAACTGTCCGGCGGAAAGCTTCAGGCTGTCCACCTTCGGCGCGAAGTGGGCGATCGCCAGGATCTGGAAGGCAAAAAGCACGGCAGAACCCAGCATCATCAGATCACCCTTCTCGATGGAGAAGCCCTCATTGATGCAGAGGAAATACAGGCCGACGCAGGCAAGCAGCACACAGAACCAGATGCGCAGCGCAGGCCTCCGGCCCAGAAAAACGCCGAGGACCGGCACCAGCACGATATACATGGCTGTGATGAAGCCGGCTTTGCCCACCGTCGTATACTGCAGGCCGATCTGCTGGCACATGGTCGCTCCGAAGAGCACCAGGCCGCAGACCAGGCATGCCTTGATATATTCTTTTCTTTTTGCGGGTGATGACCCGCTCTTTTTTTTGCGCCGATCCAGGATCAGGATCAGCGGCAGGAGCGAAACTGTGCCGATCAGGCTGCGGACCGCGTTGAACGTGAAGGGACCGATATAGTCCATCCCCACGCTCTGGGCCACAAAGGCACTGCCCCAGATCACCGCGCCTAAAAGCAGGAGCAGGCTGCTGCGTAATTGTTTTTTATCCATTTGTATACTCTACCGAAAACTGATCCAGATCGTCCCAGGTCCCGAATTCTTTCACATTGACAGTTCCTTCGATCGTCTCGACTGTTTCATCATAGTCGTAGGCTACCACCTGCAGATAACCACTGCAGCCGGCCGGGATATCCGGGCCGTACACATAGGAGCTGTTCAGTTCTTCTCCATTGATCTCCAGGTCCATGGGGTTCAGGAAGGACAGGTCCTTATCGGACAGGTTCTCCACATAGTAGCGCATCTCGAACCGGTCATCCTCTGTCTCCGGCTCCAGCTTCGTCACACGGATCACATCGCTTTCATATACCACAGTCCCCTCCGGTACTTCATGCGATACACTGCCGTCGACCGGCGTCTGGAAGACGAGCCTTTCCGTCCGGTCGATCTCATTGTAGGTGGCATCATCCCGCAGCAAAAGCGAGAAGGACAGCTCATGGACCGCATCGACACCCAGCTCCTCCAGATCACTGCGGTAGATTCGGATCACATCATCCACTTCTCCATGGGCCTCCACCAACGTATAGATCCATTCATCCGAGGCCACACCATCGATGGTCATCAGCTCCGTGCTGACCCGGACGTCCTCGTTCGTGTCATTGACCAGGTGCACGTGGATCTCCGTCGTATAGTCATCCGTCAGGAAATGCTGGATCTCCACCCGCACGCCGTTCTCATCATAGATGACCTGCGATTCGATCCCATAATCGTACATGTCCTCATCGATCGTATATTCATACCGGGTCTCGGTGTCGGAGTCTGAGACATTGTTGAACACGCCTGCTAACGAGGAAGCAAGGACCGCGCAAAGCACGACCAGCGTGCTGGCCTTCATGCGCTTTTTGCCATTCTGTACCGCCTTCTTCTGCTTGGGCACGGCGGTCGGCTGTGCGCCTGTTGGCGCGTCGTAAAAGGTTGGCTCCGGCTCCGGCGCGGCCTGGGCGGCCTGCCCTCTGCTTCGGTACCGGATCTTGACCTTCGCACCGCAGACCGGACAACGTTTTCCTGTATATGTCATCCCGCAGACCGGGCATTCGATCGTTTCC
>CADBPG010000004.1 GCA_902796435.1 uncultured Eubacteriales bacterium
CCTGGTGCATATCCAGGATGACATAGATGCCATAGTTTTCCGCTGCCTGGACCAGTTCTTTGATCTTAGCAAGATAGGCCTGGTCGATCATACCCGGGGCAGGCTCCGCCGCGTCCCAAAAGATCCCTAAGCGGATCAGATTGAAGCCGGAGACTTGGAACCAGGGCAAAGCCTTTTCCAGACCCGGATACAGGTGGGGCCGCGTGCGGTTCAGTACATTCAGTCCATGTAGCAGGACCTGCCTGCCCGAAGCGTTGACAAAACGGTTTCCTTCCAGATGCAAAGCTTCCATGATCAGTTTCCTTTCTCTTTTCTTGCCTTGATCTCGGCCTGTTCTTCTTCGATATGCTTTTCCACATTCAGGAATCTCAGGATGAAGACCAGCAAAAGCGCGGTGATGACTTCCAGACCGACGAAGAAGAATGTAAAGACATTCTGCGTTGCCGCGTTCTGCACATAACCGATGGTTTCTCCCGTGGCTTCGATGAAGTCCGGCGCCTTATAGCCGCTGAAGGACATGCACAGGTTCAGAACACCACTGGAAAGACCCACGGCGATGGTCGTGATGACGGAATTGATGGAGGTGGCCAGACCGTCGCAGCGGAAGCCCACCTTCCATTCGATATGATCCAGAACGTCCGCGAACAATGCCGCGAACACGTACGCACAGGGCAGACCGCCGATATTCTTGATGAACTGACCGATCAGGACGATGGTCATGTTTTTCGGCGCCAGGCAGCAGATGATGCCGCCGATGGCATAGAGGATGAAACCTGCCAGGGTCACGTTCCGCTTGCCGAACTTCTTCGCCAAAGGCCAGACGGCGAAGATGCCGATGCCCATGGGGATGCCGCCGATGACTGAGACCATGGTCTGGGTGATCCCGTCATTGTAGGTACCCAGAACATAGTTGCAGTAATAGACCAGTGCGGAGTTCTTAAAGCCGGAACCCAGGGTATACAGCAGGAAGTACAGTGCCAGAAGGACCCAGTACCGCTCGTGCAGGATCACGTGCAGCTGCTCCTTGATGGGATGGACGCTCTCCGACGTGCCGATCTCCTCTGTGACACGTTCCTTCGTGTAGAAGTATTCCAGCAGCGTCAGCGGCAGGACCAGGATCGAGAGCAAACTCATGGTCAGAAGCCAGGCCGACCGATTGACACCCAGCATCGGCATGATGACCATGGGGAAGATCAGAGCCACGATGATGCCGGAGATCATGACAGAGGCCACGTTGTTGAAGACCGACAGGATGCCACGCTCCTTGGTCTCACGGGTGGACAAGGGCACCATCAGGGCATGGCTCATATTGTAGATGGTAGAAGCGATCGAATAGTACAGGTTGAAGGACAGGATGACCCAGATGACCTGGACGGTCTCAGAGGCTGCTGGCACCGTGAACAGCAGGATGCCGGTGATGGGCATCAGGATGGCGGCGACGAGCAGCCAGGGTCTTGCCTTACCTTCTTTTGTACGGGTCCGGTCGATGATCTGGCCCATCAGGATATTGGTGATAGCATCGATGATCTTGGAAACGATGGGGAAGACCATCAGAAAGGCACCGCCCCAGACACCGGTCAGTTTCAGTACGTCCGTATAGAAGACATTCAGGTACACTGCCAGGACGGCATTCAGCAGCAGAGCACCACAAGGACCGATCAAGTACCCAAGCCACTTTTCTTTCTTGCCGACATGCGCGCCAGCCGCGCGGGAAGCGGGAAAAGACAGAGGTTTCATCAGTTTCTCCTTTTCATTTGACAGATTTCGTTAACACTGTTATCATTATATCGACACTGTGATGATATTACAATGATCAGATGATTTTTAAATGATGTGATATCGACAGAACTCCTGGTTTTGTCGATAGAAAAGGAGAATTATGGCAAAAGAAAACCGCCGCACACAGATGACCAAGCTGTTGCTCCGGACAGCGCTGATCGAGCTGATGCAGGAAAAAAGCATCACCCAGATCACGATCCGGGCGCTCTGTGAGAAAGCGGACCTCAACCGCACCACGTTCTACCTGCATTATACAGACCAGATGGATCTGCTGCGGGACGTGGAGCAACAGGTCATGGAGCAGACCGTGGAGCATATGAAAAACATCCATACCGACCGGCGTACACAGCGGCTGGTGACTGACTTTCTGGAGTATGTGCAAAAGAATGACCTGACGTTCCGCACGCTGCTGTGCCGGGATGACAGTGAGCGGTTCCGCCGCCGGTTCGTGGAAGAGTTGATGCGCTTGATCGGGGGTGAACTGCCCGCGTATGGAGACGACCGCAGGACCCGGTATACACTGGCTTTTCTGATGTATGGCAGCCTGTATGTGACCATCCGCTGGATCGAGGATGGATATAAAGAAAGTGCGGAGCAGATCGCCCGGCTGCTGTTTGCGTTGAACGGCAGTGTGGATGAGAACCATGAATTGCGGATGTGAGACCGCGTATGCTTGACAAGGTACGGAGCCTACAGGTATACTGAATACAAGAAAAAACTTGCAAAAACTAAATCAGGAGGTACATGCAAATGCAATACAAGATCTCTGGCACCAAGAGTGCCGAACCCCGTCCGTATGAGGCTGAGCACCGGCAGGTCGCCCGCTGGGCCGCTGCGGAAGGTATGGTTCTTTTGAAGAATGAGGAAAACACCCTGCCGCTGGATCCGACCGCCAAGGTCGCATTGTACGGAATCGGCGCCATCGCCACGATCAAGGGTGGCTCCGGTTCCGGTGACGTCAATACACGTGAGATCGTCCACATCGCGGACGGTATCCGCAACGCGGGTGTGACCCTGGCCAATGAAGCCTGGCTGGAGGATGCGAAGACCCGCTATTACGAGGCCCGTTATGCCTGGCGTGACGTGATCTGGAAGAAGGTCGACGAGGGGCAGCGGATGTTCTATGCCATGGCACAGACTCCCTTCGTGACCCCCAGCGGCAAGGAGCCGGTCAAGGAAGATGCGGATACCGCGATCTATGTCATCGCCCGGACGGCCGGTGAAGGTGCGGACCGCCACAATGTGGAGGGCGACTATCAACTGACAAAGCAGGAGCGTACGGAGCTTAAGCAGATCTGCGCCTTGTATGACAAGGTGGTCGTGGTGATCAACTCCGGCAGCCTGATCGACCTGTCCTTCCTGGATGAGGAGCCCCATATCACAGCGGTCCTGTACGCGGTACAGCCCGGTATGGAAGCCGGAAACGCTATCGCGGACGTGCTGTTCGGCAAGGTCTGCCCCTCCGGCAAACTGACCGATTCCTGGACCTACAAGTACGAGGATTTCCCGAACGCGGAGACCTTCTCCTATCTGTCCGGTCTGGAAAAAGAATACTATCATGAAGGTATCTACGTGGGATACCGCTATTTCGATACCTTCGACGTACCGGTCCGGTATCCCTTCGGATTCGGCCTGTCCTACACGGAATTCTCCGTCCGGGAGACCGGTGTCACGCTGGACAAGACCGGCAGTGTACCGTTGGTCCGCGTCCTGGCCGAGGTCACCAATACCGGCGCTGTGGCCGGCAAAGAGGTCGTACAGGTCTATGCTTCCTGCCCCGGCACCCGCCTGAATAAGGAATACCGCCGGCTTGCCGCTTTCAAGAAGACTGGCCTGCTGGAGCCCGGCGCTTCTGAAGAGGTCGAGATGGTACTTTCTCTGTACGATCTGGCTTCCTACGATGAAGCACAGGCAGCCTGGATCCTGGAGCGGGGTGATGTCATCCTGTACGTCGGTACCTGCATCGCCAACGCGGCTCCCGTACGCGCGATCAACGTCGTGGAAGAGATCATCTTCACCAAGACAGAGCATATCTGCCCGATCCAGGAAGCCCTGGAGGAGAAACAGTCCGACGCGGAGATGACCGCTGTCAAGCGTGCCGCTGATCTGAAGGAAGTCCAGGAAAGCGGACTGACCGTTGCCCAGGCAGACGTGGAGATCGAGACCATCACCTACGATCCGGGCTATGAGGATACGGATCCTGAAGTCCGTGCATTCGTCGATACTTTAAGCGTCGATCAGATGATCCAGCTGGTCACGGGCGATATCTCCGCCGGACAGGGCAGCACCATCGGTTCCGCGGGCAGCCGCGTACCGGGTTCCGCCGCTCAGACCAGTGGCTGCGCCGAAGAGCAGGGCCTGCCGAGCATCGTTCTCGCTGACGGACCTGCGGGCCTGCGCCTGAACACCAGCTATCAGATGATCAACGGTGTACCCAAGAAGGAAGACTTCTCCAAGGCCATCGAAGGCGGTTTCTTCTACCGTGGAACAGAGACGACGGAAGGCGAGACTTACTACCAGTATACGACGGCGATCCCTGTCGGCACTCTGCTGGCACAAACCTGGGATCCGGCTGTGGTCATGGCCTGTGGACGCATCGTTGCGGAAGAGATGGAAGAGTTCGGTGTCGAGCTGTGGCTGGCTCCGGGCATGAACATCCATCGCAACCCGCTGTGCGGCCGTAACTTCGAGTACTATGCTGAAGACCCGCTGCTGGCCGGCATCATCGCCGCCGCCATGACACTGGGTGTCGAGCAGAATCCAAAATGCGGTGTCACCATCAAGCATTTTGCCTGCAACTCCCAGGAGGACAACCGTAAAGGCAGTGACTCCATCCTGACCGAGCGTACCCTGCGGGAAATCTACCTGAAGGCCTTTGAGATCGCCGTGAAGGAAGCCCATCCAAAGTCCATCATGACCAGCTACAACCTGGTCAACGGTGTCCATGCGGCCAACAACTATGATCTGTGCACCAAGGCAGCCCGCAATGAATGGGGCTTCGATGGCATGATCATGACCGACTGGACCACTACCCACCAGGATCCGCGCTGCAACGCGGCAGGCTGCGTCCGGGCCGGCAATGATGTCACCATGCCGGGTGAGCCCGCGGACCATGAGAACATCCGTCAGGAACTGGAGGATGGCACTCTGGATATCCGTGACCTGAAGCGCTCTGTAGCCCGTGTCGTACGCTGCGTATGGGCGCTGACCGGGAAGTGAGCCCCATGAAGCATATCGCTATTGTGACCGGTGCATCCAGTGGGATCGGCCGCGAATTCGTCCGCACGATCCCCAAGCACGGTACGTTTGATGAGGTCTGGGTCATTGCAAGGAACCAGGAACGCCTGGAAGAACTGCAATGGGACGTGTCCATCCCGCTGAAGGTGGTGGCCATGGATCTGTCGGACCCTGCATCTTTCGTGCGGATGCAGACCCTGCTGGAGGAGCAGAAGTCGGATGTGCGCCTGCTGATCAATGCCGCGGGTTTCGGACGGTTCCAGGCGGTCGAGAAGTGTTCCCTGGAGGACAACCTGGGGATGATCGACCTGAACTGCAAGGCGCTGGCCGCCATGACACAGATCGTCCTGCCCTACATGCAGAAAGGCGCAAAGATCGTCGAGATCGCTTCAGTGGCCGCATTCCAGCCGATCCCCTATATCAACATCTACGGAGCGACCAAGGCCTTCGTGCTCAGCTACGCCCGGGCTCTGAACCGGGAACTGAAACAGCGAAAGATCCACGTGCTGGCCCTGTGTCCCTTCTGGACCCGGTCCCGCTTCTTCGAACGGGCGATCCAGAAAGATGAGAATATCATCAAGCGCTTCATCGCCATGTATGAGCCGGAATTCATCGTCAAGTCCGCCTGGACAGCGCTCCGCTTCAAGCGGGACCTGTGCATCCCCGGGTGGAAGGCGAAGCTACAGGTGCTCGGCGTGAAGCTCCTGCCCCACAGCCTGATCATGACGATCTGGCAGAAGCAGCAGGGGCTGAAGTGAATCTTGCATCCTCGGTTTGGCGGCGTTTCATGCATGGATCTCTGTTTTTGCAACAAGGGCATGTATCAAAAATGGTACAAGACAGCGTGATTCATGTATTGTTATTTTAAAAAATATAAAAGGCATGTATGAACTGGTCATCAAGACCTGCATCATACATGCCTTTTGCTAATTTTATAGTACCGGGGTGGGTAAACTACTTCAGCCCGTACTTCTCCGCCTGCTTCATTGCCCGTTCGATGGACTCCTCCCGATCTTCTTCCAGCAAAAGCCCGGCCTGAATAGCGGCTTCTGTTTCTTGCAGCAAAAGCTCATGGTAGTGTTCCAGAGAACCATAGCGGCGTTCCAGTTCGCCTTCCGCAAAGGGACGCTCGCACCCGAAGACCGAGCAGGAGAAAGCATATTCTGGAGCGGGCGGCGTGGCAGTCCCATGATACTCGCAGACCGCCAGTTTGAACTGGGGCAGCTGCCATCCGCCGACAGAATTGCCGTTTTCCTTGCGGTTCTCCAGGTTCTCATCGAAGGGAATCGGATCTACAGTGAAGGGAGCAGTACCCTCCCGGATCCAGCGCTTCAAGAGCACCAGAGCGGCTTGATAGGCAAAGTGATAGGGGAAGCTGTTGGGGTTCGGCTCAGCTCCCTGGTAGCGCGGCATCAGGCCCAGCTTTTTGAAATCACTGTTGTTCTGATAGTATTCCACGGAACTGTAGACAGTATCGTGGCTGGGGCCTGCGATGTCATAGAGCCGATAGAATGGACCGTTCTCCATCCGGGTCAGAACAGCGCCGAGACGGGCGTTGTCGGATTCCGTGTGCATGTCGATCATCGGCCGGTCCAGCATGGTCAGCTGCTGGTCCATTTCGGTCGCCAGAGTCTGTTCCTCCTGGTTGAGGTTCGGCGTGCAGATGGGGGCAGCACCCATGGCGAAATAGCCATCAAAGCAGTCTGTGCCCTCCTGTGCACCGAAGTCCTGGATATACCGCACCATATATCCGCCGGACTGGGACCAGGCGGCCAGGATCGTGCGGACGTCCTTAGCCGCGGTGAAGGACTTCAGCGGATTCATGTCCGAATCACCACGCAGCAGGCGGGCAGTATCCATCAGGATGTCCCAATACAGGCCATCCTCCGATTCCGGGAAGGAAGCGGTCGGAATGTTGCCCAGTTTGTCCGCCGGAATATCGTACTTCAGCGGATTCGGCCACTTCAGGTCCTGATAACGTTCCGGGTCCAGCCGGCGCATATTGTCGAAGACCACCGGTTTGCTCAGGACACCTACGTAGATATCCCCATCCCGGAGGATCTGCCGGCGCAGGATCGTCCAGCAACGGTCCAGATCATAGCGGGGCGTGGCATTCATGATCTCGAAGATGATATTGCCGGAGAATGCATCCGGAGATGCCGGCCGGCGCAGCAGGATACGGCTGGTGTAAGGGGCATCCGCGTAACGGACGCGTTTTCCGCCATCTTCTGTCCGCTCATAGACATTGGCGGTACCATCGAAGAAATACTCTTCCTCGATGAAGGGCAGATCAGGTTCGGCAAAAAGTGTCGTCCCAAACGGGTGGGACTGTGGGGTGACAGGGATCAGACGCATGGATTTGATCATAAGAAAACTCCTTTACAATATCACTGACTGAATGATCAGTTCCACGACTCCGCAGCCCAGCATGACGAGGATCGGATTCGGTTTCCACTTGCGGAGCACAAACAGAGCAACAATGAAATACAGGGCAGAGCGGATCTTGAAATCCCCCGCGGCAAAGGACAGCACACCATCCCGGAAGATGGTGGGGATCAGGATCGTCAGGCCGGCGGCAAAGATCATGGAGACTACAGCCGGACGCAGCGTTGCTAGAACACCCTGCATCAGCGTCATCTTGCGGTATTTCTGATACAGGACCGCCAAGATCGTGACGAAGATGCAGGAGGGCAGGGCCACGGCGATGGTGGCCACAACGGCACCCAGAATGCCCGCCACCTGGTTGCCCACGAAGCTCGCCGCATTGATCGCGATGGGGCCCGGCGTCATCTCTGCGATGGTCACGAGATCCGCGAAATCCGTGGCGTTGATCCAGTGGTAGGTGTCGATGACCTGGGCCTGGATCAAGGGCATGGCCGCGTATCCGCCGCCAAAACTGAAGGCGCCGATCTGCACGAAGGCAAAAAACAGTTGAAGGTAGATCACGGGCGGACCTCCTTCCGGCCGTTAAGCCAGGTGCGGAGAATGCCGATCACAATGACCGCAAGGATGATCAGCACCACGTTGACGTGCAGGAAATAGTTCAGCACGAAGGAAAGGATCATCACGGCGTACAGGATCCAGTCCCGGGATTTGACCACACCCATGAACATATCCCAGACCACGGAGAGGATCACCGCCGCGACACCGGACCGCATGCCCGTGAGCAGCGCCTGGATCGCGAAGCTGGATTTAAAGGCGTTGTAGAAAAAAGAAATGACGGTCAGGATCACGAAGGGTGGAATAATAGCACCCAGTACGGAGACCAGGATGCCGGGAAAACCGCCCAGTTTATAGCCAAGAACGATGGCACCATTGACGGCGATGGGCCCGGGCGAGGACTGTGCGATGGCGACCATGTCCAGCATCTCGTCCTCCTCGATCCAGTGCAGCTTGTCGACGAAGCGCTCCTTCATCAACGTGATGATGACGTAACCGCCTCCGAAGGTGAAGGCGCTCAGGTACAGGGTGGAAAGAAAAAGCCGGCGCAGCACGTGCTTATTGTCAGCAGAAGGCATCAGTATATATCCTTATATCGTGTGTATTTTCCGAAAAGGCTCCTTCCGGAACGTTGGGCTTATTATAGCATGCAGCCGCCTAAAAGAAAAGGAGCTGCCTGAAAAGGCAGCTCCTTAGGATACTTTTTACATCAGGGACAGGTACATAGCCTTGATATCCTCGACCGTTACAGGACGCGGATTGCCAGGTGTGCAGGCATCCTTCAGCGCGTCAGCAGACAGCTGATCCACGTCGGATTCCGGAACGACACCCTTCAGGCTCATGACGATACCCACATCTTCACCCAGCTTCTTGACAGCGGCAACGGCAGCGGCACGAGCCTCTTCCAGAGGCAGAGTGTAAGCACCTTCTACACCGAAAGCGTCAGCGATGTCACGATACTTCTCACCAGTGCAAGGTGCGTTGTAGGTCATGACGGTGGGCAGCAGGGTCGCGCAGGCCTTGCCATGAGGCATGTTGTAGTACGCGGACAGGGTATGTGCCATGGAGTGGTCGACACCCAGACCTACGTTGGAGAAGCCCATACCGGCGATGTACTGTGCCAGAGCCATATCCTCACGGCCCTTCGCGTCACCAGCGACAGCGGCACGCAGAGAGCGGGCGATGATCTGGATCGCACGGATGTGGAACATGTCGGACAGCTCCCAGGCACCTGCGGTGATATAACCCTCGATAGCGTGGGTCAGAGCATCCATACCGGTAGCAGCGCACAGGGAAGCAGGCATGGTGCTCATCATATCAGGATCGACGAAGGCAACGACAGGAATGTCATGCACATCGACGCAGACGAACTTACGCTTGTTTTCCGGATCGGTGATAACGTAGTTGATGGTGACTTCCGCAGCGGTACCGGCAGTGGTCGGAACAGCCAGGATCGGGGTGCAGGGGTTCTTGGTGGCAGCAACGCCTTCCAGAGAACGTACATCAGCGAATTCCGGGTTGGTGTTGATGATGCCGATGGCCTTGGAGGTATCCATAGAGGAACCGCCGCCGATGGCGATGATCACGTCTGCGCCGGCCTCAGCAAAGGCCTTGACACCACTCTGTACGTTTTCGATGGTCGGGTTGGGCTGGATATTGGAATACAGCACGTACGGAACGCCGGCTGCATCAAGCAGATCAGTAACTTTCGCGGTCACGCCGAATTTGACCAGATCCGGATCAGAAGCTACGAAAGCTTTCTTGAAACCGCGTGCCTGGATCTCAGGAACGATGTTCTGGATCGCTCCGGCGCCATGATAAGATGTTTCATTTAAGATAAAACGGTTTGCCATGATAAGATGACTCCTTTCAGCTTGATTACATCCTTAAGTATAGCACACTTTTCACAAATCAGATATGTTTTTTTTGTGAACATTACATGACAACAACATACCACTATGATATACTTTCCACAGGAGGATGAGAACCATGGAAAATACTGTCATACCGACACGCAGGCAGAAAATCGGCGGGTATTTGCTGGCGGGGGCGGTCCTGCATCAGGGACTTTTCGTGTTTGTAGCTGCACTGCTTATACTTTGGAGCAGGAAGCAGCTCATGAGCCCGGCACAATATGCCATCATCGAAATCGTCGGTGTAGTGCTCTCTGTTCTGTGGATCGGGTTCAGCCTGTATTTGCTCAGGGAGGAAGGAAACCGGAAGGCAGCAGCACGAGCCCTGGTCACAGCGACCTGGATCAGCGGCATTCTGGTTGGATTACGGCTGCTTTTTAAGGCAGCATACAATAGTGGGGTGTCAAATGCCTGGCTCCTGGTTATTCTGGCAGGAGTCATTGCAGCCATGCTTCTGGTATGGATCCTGCATATCGGGGTCCAGGAGGTATTGGCGGCACCGGAGCGGATCCAACCGCAGGAGCTGGGAAGGAAAAATCTGCTGCTTTGTTTCTGCGCTGCTGCGGGAGCTCTGGTGATCGGGGCGGCAAGAGGCTTTCTGCCCACGTCCTCGGTCCTTGGAATGCTGGGCAGCCGGATTCTTGCGGCTTTACTGCAGTTCTTGCTGGCCCGGGAGATGCTTATGATCCTGGTACGCAACCATCAGGGACAAGAGCAGGTTTATACGTTGAAACCATCTCGCGTGCGTACGATCCTTGTGGTGGCGCTTGGTGTGGTGCTGACAGTTGGCTCTGTCATCGGCCTGGAATGGGAGCGGTTCCGCAAGGAAGATCCTATCGCACAGGTAGATGCAATGGTTACGGCACCTACAGAGGCAGCTGCGAGATATATGGAGCAGGAGCAGTTCGTAGGTGCTTTACGGTATCTGGAACTGAGTGATGCCCGCTACCAGGCGGTCGCGGCGTTCTCTACCCTGGATGCTGTTGCACTGGAGGAGCTTCGTGCACAGCATAGAACAGATCCCTTCATCGCCCAGCTATATCTGTTGATGGGCGACGATGATACTGTGCTCACGAACCTGCTGATCAGCGGTGAAGTTTCGGATGACTGGTACCCAATGATGCTGCAATATTTTGCAGAAAAAGAGACGCTTGAGCCGACGGAGCAGAAGTTGGTCTCTGCTATGCTTTTGGACTGCATACAACATGATCGGTGGACGATCAGCCTGCCGGACTGGAAGAAGCTTTCTGAGGTCCGATTGAAGCTTTTGCAGGAGTTGGGTGATGGATCTGAAAACAAGGAAGCGGTCCAGGCCATGCAACTGCTGATAACCCTCCAAAACAAAGGGGGTGTTTCCAAAGAGGCAGTCGATCAGGCACTGACGGCTGCAGAGGAAATGCCGGAAAGCATGCTCTTGCAATATCTGGCATTCCAGACAGGCAGCAATTATCAGATAGATTCCGCGGGGCATTATCAGCGGACTGTGGAAGCAGCACGGCGTTATGACCAACTGTTCTCTCAGATAGAGACTGAAGCGGAAGAGCAGGCGATCGAAAAGATGGATGTCGCTGCTGCAGCTTTCCGTTGCTATGATTTCGCCACGGCTGGAGAGTTTTACCAGAAGGCCTACGAACTGGATTCCAGGCCTGAATTGCTTTTGATGGCAGCCGCCTGCCAGGAGCGACAGGAGGATTTTGCCGGTTGCCTTTCTCTGGCTGAGCAGGTGCTAGCGGAGGATCCGCAAAACGATGGAGCCTTGTACTTGATCTGCATCAATGCCTTGAAGACCGGCGATATCGACCGGTCTCTGGAAGCGGCCGGACTTCTGTCAGAACTGCTGCGGCAGGATCCGACACAGGCCAAGGAACAGGAACTCTATACCTGTGCGCAGTATCTGGTTTTGAAGGACGATGGCAGCTGGACAGATTATACCTTTAAGGTTTTTGACACACTGACTGAGGCGCAGATCCAGAAAGCCCAGTCCTATCCACTCCTGTGGAATTATCTGTCCGCGGTCAATGCCTGCTTCAATCTACGGGATACGGACGAGACCACGAACTTCGCCCGGGGCATCGAAAAAGACTATGCAGACAGTATTTTTTCCAGATATTTGATCGGAGCCGTTTTGTACGACCAGGGTGGCTTCGTTGAAGCATTGGATTCTTTCCAGAAGGCTGAGGATCGATGCACAGAGCCTGTCCCGGCGCTCCTGTTCTCCATTGCCCAGACCTATGACGCCCTGGAGGATTATGAAAAGTCCTATCAGTACAGTATGCGGGTGAAGGAGCTACTCCCGGAACAGGATCATGGCAATGATATCTATGGTATTTCTATACATAATGACAGGTTGTTGGATGCGCTGAAAAGCAAACTGGGAAAGGAGGGTTGAGACCATGATCCTATTCTTTTTACTGACGATCGCTGCAGGACTTTTAGGACTCATCATTTTCCAGACTTCAGTTCTCCTGTCGATCCTGGCCATCGTGTGCTGTACGGGTGGACTGGTCTATTCCTTCATCGGACCCAGCAGAAAAAAGCTGGTCTCTACAGCGTTACTATTGGCAGGACTTGTTTGCTGTATCCTGGCTGGAGAAAAAACAGACCTGATCGGTGGATATCAGAAGGATCTGCGTCAGATCCAGAAACATATCGATGCGGGTGAACCTGACAAGGCGCTAAAGGAGATCGACACATTAGAGAGTACTTACGCGGTCACAGATGAAACCCTGTATGCCAGAGCTGAACTCTATACCGCGCTGCATGAAACAGACAATGCGTTGGCCAGTCTGGACCAGATTACAGATCGGACCCAGGAACGTTGGTACCGGATGCGGGAACAGGTCCTGTTGGATCAGACGGCAGAAAATATGGAAGCACAGTTGGATGCCTTGTATCTGGAAGCTGCAGCCAAGGGCGTTGAGAGCCCGTATCTTTTGACCATGGCGGGGCATACTTGCCTGCAGCAGGATGATCCGAAACTGGCCCTGACCTATCTGCATCAGGCTTTCATATTGGATCCGGAAAGTGGAACTACCTGCTATTATGCCGGCGTTGCCCATTTTCATCTGGGATCTTACGATATTGCTACAGAATGGTTCGACCTGGCTGAGGAGAAGGGACTTTCAGAAAAACTCTCTGAAAACATGAAATGGTATCGGAAACAGATCGCAAAGGGGGTGCAGAACGATGCGTAAAAGGATTCTTGCAGCAGTCCTATGCGTGATGCTTTTCATAATGAGTCCGGCCCGGGCCTTTGCCTGGTATACGGAAGAGCCGGAAGACGATGGAGAAACAGCTCGTGGCAGTTTCTGGGATTATGAGAAGAGCAACCCCTATTCTGCATATCAGTCTTTTATAGATGATTGCGAGGATGCCGCAAATTTTGGCTTTGCGATGAGTGAATTGGAGGAGTTTTACTCTTTTTTGGTTGGCACTTCTGATTTAAAACAAAACTATGAATTTCCGCATGAGTATATGTATCTGAATCTTTTGGATTATACGATTCGTTGTCTCAACGAAACTCCAATATCCCGACATCCGGCAACAGTACTGGCTACACTCGCTGCTGATCTGCTCGATTATTATTCGGTTGAGATCAATCGACCTTCCGCAATCAATGAGATCTTCGAAGCCAACTACTATCACTTAGAGTCAATCCTCCCATTCAATGATTTTCGGTCAATAAGCAGGGAAGAAGCAGCACGACATGAAAAACTCGCACAGGCCTATACTTTCATCGATGCGTTCCGGATTTACAATTTTCTGCACAACAAGACCCAGGAGATCAAAGAAGACGCCCAGAAATTCCTGGATCTTATGAAGATCATATGGTGGCTGACCCCAAAACTGCCCATCGATATCACCGTGTATAAGCCCAACATCTATCTCTATGGGGATGCGGGCACAGAGTTGAACGTGACGTTTACTGAAGAAGAATTGTTGATAAAAGTTCTGCCAGAGTATCAGGATACCTGGAACTGTGTGATCGAAGAGGACGGCAGTCTGACGGTAGATGGTCAGAAAGGCCTGCCTTATCTGTTCTATGAGTGCAAAACCTTCCCGGCGCTGATGCAGACCGAGACCGGATTTGTCATTACACCGGAAGGAAGAGCCGCCCAGCTGGAAGAACTGATGATCTCCTATGGATTCAACGAGCAGGAGACGCAGGACTTCGTTGAATACTGGGATGAGCATCTGGATCCGGAAACAACCTACTATGTCTTCCCACAGGAGACGGAGACGGTAGACAAGGCAATGCCGATCGAAGCAGACCAGGAGCGTTTGGAATCCTATTATCGAATCTGGTTCTACTTCCTGGAGGAAGGAACCACGGAGAAACCGGCGCCCTGTACGATCCATCCGGTGCGTCACGATGGCCTGAGCCTGATCGAGTGGGGCGTGATCCTGTGACCGGCCTACGGCCTGGGCAAAGCCTGATGATTCTTCAAGTAGGCTGATTGACAAATATGATCTGCTTTACTACAATGAAGCATAAATGAAGCAGGAAGGATGGTTTTACCATGGCAAAGCTGAACATGCGGCAGGATGTCCCCGTCGAACTGACCTGGGACCTGTCCTTGATCTACAAAACAGAAGAAGATATGTACAAAGATGTGGAGATCGTCAAGGAGCTGGCGGACCGCATCGAGCAGGAATATAAAGGCAGTCTGAACACGGCGGAGCGCATCAATGCCTGCCTGGACCTGTACCAGGCAATGTACGAGAAGATGACACTGTGCTGGAACTACTGTGATCTGGCAGTATCGGTGGATTACTACGATGAGCACAACCAGGAGCGCAATAACCGCGTCGGCGCTGCGATGACGGAGATCATGAGCCGCTTAAGCTTCATCAGCAGTGAGCTGATGGAGCAGGATGAGGCGGTCATCCAGGAGGCGATCGAGCAGACGAAGACCAACAAGGGCTATCTGAAGGACATCCTCAGAGAGAAGCCCCACCATCTGGATCCCGCCACGGAGCAGGCTTTGTCCTCCCTGTCCCGTACCTTTGGCGCACCTTCAGATATCTACAACATGGCCAAGCTGGCCGACATGAAGTTCCCGTCATTTACGGTGGACGGGAAAGAGTATCCGCTGGGCTATTCCCTGTTCGAGGATGACTATGAATACAACCCGGACGCCAAGGTCCGCCGGGCGGCCTTCCAGGCCTTTTCTGAGAAGATCCGCCAGTACGAGAACGTGACGGCGGCTGCCTATAATACCCAGGTCACCACGGAGAAGACCTTGGCGACCCTGCGCGGCTATGACTCGGTGTTTGACTATCTGCTGTTCGGCCAGAAGGTCACCCGGGAGATGTACGACCGCCAGATCGACCTGATCACCACGCAGCTGGCGCCGCACATGCGCCGGTATGCCGCGCTGCTCAAGCGTGTGCACAAACTGGACAAGATGACCTTCGCGGACCTGAAGATCGCCGTAGATCCGGAATATGATCCCCGGGTCACCATCGAGGAGTCCAAGGAATATATCAAGAAGGGCCTTGCGATCCTGGGCGACGACTATGTCTCCATGGTAGAGGAAGCCTATCGTGACCGTTGGGTGGACTTTGCCAAGAACCAGGGCAAGATGACCGGCGGCTTCTGCGCCAGCCCCTATGGCAAGGGTTCCTTCATCCTGATGAGCTGGAACGACCGCATGGCCGACGTGTTCACTCTGGCGCATGAGCTGGGCCACGCAGGCCACTTCCGCAACGCCAACCGGGAGCAGTCCATCATGGACACCGATGTCTCCAGCTATTTCGTGGAAGCACCGTCCACCTGCAACGAGCTGATCATGGCCCATTACCTGCTCAAGACCAGTGAAGACAAGCGCTTCCGCCGCTGGGTCCTTTCTTCCATGATCGGACATACTTACTATCACAATTTCGTCACCCACCTGATGGAAGCGGCCTACCAGAGAGAGGTCTACAAGATCATCGATGCGGGCGGCAGCGTCACAGCGGACACTTTGAGCCGCATCTTCAAGGAAACGCTGACGAAGTTCTGGGGCGAGGATGTGGAGATCCTGCCCGGCGCAGAACTGACCTGGATGCGTCAGCCCCATTATTACATGGGCCTGTATTCCTACACCTACAGCGCGGGTCTGACGGTGGCTACCCAGGCGGTACGCCGCATGGAAGAGCTGGGCACGCCTGCGGTCGAGGACTGGAAAAAGGTCCTGAAGGCCGGCAGCACCCTGGATCCGATCGGACTGGCTGCCCTGGCCGGTGTGGACATCACCACCGACGAACCGCTGAAGAACACCATTGCTTATCTGGGCGAGATCATCGATGAGATCATCCGGCTGACGGACGAACTGGAAGAAGCATAATAAATACTGGAAAAATATGGAAGATTCTGCTATACTAACAGCAGATTTTCCGATGAATTCTAAGCATTTAAGGAAGGAATGGTTTCATGGCAGAAAAAAGAAAACGCCCGCAAGGACGTAAAAAGTATGTCACTGAAAGTGATAAAGAAGCCAAGCGGCGGGACGACCAAGGTCTGGGTACCGGTCCGGTCGGCGAAGGCCGCGAGGATTCTCCCCAAAGCGAAGAGGACAAGGGTCTTGTCGATGGTCTTCTGGGTCTTTTAGGTGACAACCCCACTGGTTCCTCCGGGCAGCAGGGCGGCAACTCTTTAGGTGGTGATCTGTTGGGCGGCCTTCTGGGCGGCGGTAACAGCAACCAGGGCAACCAACAGCAGCAGGGCGGCAACTCTCTGGGCGGCTCTCTGCTGAACGGTCTTCTGGGCGGCGGTAACAGCAACCAGGGCAACCAACAGCAGCAGGGCGGCAACTCTTTGGGCGGTTCCCTGTTGAACGGCCTTCTGGGCGGCGGCAGCAACCAGAGCAGCCAGCAGCAGAACCAGACTCCGAACTTCGTGCCCTTGGGAGGCTCCTCCAACAACAACCAGAACAGTGGTGGTGGCGGAGGATTCAAGATCGGCAAATGGCTGATCATCATCTTGATCCTCATGTTCCTGTTCGGCGGCGGACGCAACCTGTTCAGCAATCTGCTGGGCGGTCTGTTCGGCGGCGGCGGATCCTCCTCCGGCGGATATGATTTTGGCATCACTGACAACGCGGTACAGAACATCACCGGCGGCACGACCGACACTACGACCTGGCAGGAAGAGACCACGGAGCAGGAAGTGGACACCACGGTGCTGACTGGTGTACGTGACAAGTACACCACCATCAAGGGAGGCAAGAAGGACAAGGTCACCATCATGATCTACATGTGCGGTACCGACCTGGAGTCCCGCTCCGGTATGGCGACCCGTGACCTCATCGAGATGTGCAACGCCAACCTGCAGGATAACGTCAGCATCATCGTATATACCGGCGGCTGCAAGAAATGGCAGAACCAGAACATCAGTAGCTCCACCAACCAGATCTATAAGGTCGTTAAGGGTGGTCTGCAGCCTCTGGAAATGGACATGGGCAACAAGTCCATGGTCGATCCGGCTACGCTGACGACCTTCATCAACTACTGCACCAAGAATTTCCCGGCGAACCGTCAGGAACTGATCCTCTGGGATCATGGCGGGGGATCCGTACAGGGCTATGGCTACGATGAAAAGAACGTCCGCGCCGGCTCCATGAGCCTGGCCGGCGTCAACGAAGCACTGAAGAATGCCGGCACCAAGTTCGATTTCATCGGCTTCGATGCCTGCCTGATGGCCACGGTTGAAACCGGCCTGATGCTGGATGACTTCGCGGACTACATGATCGCCTCCGAAGAGACGGAGCCGGGCGTGGGCTGGTATTACACCGACTGGCTGACCGCTCTGTGCAGCGATCCGTCCATGTCCACGGTCGACATCGGCAAGAGCATCGTCGACAGCTTCGTCGAGACCTGCGCCAAGACCTGCCGCGGCCAGTCCGCGACTCTGTCCGTCGTGGATCTGGCAGAGCTCAGCTATTCCGCACCGGACACCCTCAAGAGCTTCTCCAAGTCCTTGAGCAAGATGATCAAGAACAAGGACTACACCAAGATCTCTGACGCGCGTAACAGCACCCGCGAGTTTGCCCGCTCCACGCAGATCGATCAGGTGGACCTGGTCCATTTCGCGAAGAATGTCGGAAACAAGGAAGGTACGAAACTGGCAGAAGCCCTGCAGGGCGCTGTCAAGTACAACCGCACCTCCTCCGATATGAGC
>CADBPG010000005.1 GCA_902796435.1 uncultured Eubacteriales bacterium
GGAGGACCAGGCGCGGGGCGGCAACTGGACCCAGGCGATCCTGGGTGTCCTGGCGCCGGAGATCCACGTGTGCATGGCGCCTTATGCGGAACAGTTGGCGATCCGCCTCATCGAATTGTGCGGCGACACCTACGAGGTCGTACGCCATGAACGTGCGGTGCCGCTGCGCCTGGACAGTCGGGAGTTCCATTTCCCTGAAGATGTGGAGAAGGGCGATGCGCTGATCGTGTTCTCCAAGAAATCCGTCCTGTATGTGGCGGCGGAACTTCGGGCGCGGCATGTTTCCACCAGTGTGATCTACGGCGCATTGCCCTATGACGTGCGCTCCAACGAGGTGGAACGGTTCGCCTCCGGCCAGACCGATGTGGTCGTGGCCACCGATGCCATCGGCATGGGCTTGAATCTCCCGATCCGTCGGATCGTTTTCCTGGAGAATACCAAATTCGACGGGGTCGAACGGCGTCCGCTGAAGCCTTCGGAGATACAGCAGATCGCTGGCCGTGCCGGACGGTATGGTAAATTCGAGGTGGGTATGTACACCGCGGAATTTGGCAAGCGGGAGATCCGCCGGGACTATCATACCCAGGTGGAGGAACTGGAAAAAGCCTATCTGAAATTCCCCCGCACGCTGATCAGCATCCCGTCGCCCATCTCGGTCCTTCTGGAGCAGTGGGCCGCCATGGAGAATCCCGGCCTGTTCTGGAAGGGTAACATCGAGGAGGAGATCAAGCTCTGCAAGGAACTGGAAGAGCTGTCCGATGACAAGCTGCTGATCTATGATTTTGCCATGATCCCCTTCGACACCGATGATCCGGATCTGCATGATATCTGGCTGGAATTGTTCTCCATCGCGGAAGCCGGAGACGATACCTACAATATCTTGCATTATCTGGCAAAACGTCCCTATGAAGGCATGGATCTGGATGATCTGGAGCATGAACATAAGAAGATCGGTCTTTTGTTATACTATTCCTGGAAGCACTCGATCACAGAGTATTCCGAAGCTCTGCTGGAACGTAAGCACCAGGTGTGCGAGGAAATGATCCGACAGCTGTCCCGCCAGAATTATGCCATCCGGACCTGTCCGGCCTGTGGCAGACGCCTGGCCTGGAACTGGCCCTATCGTTTATGTAATGATTGTTTCGAAAAGGAAGGAAACGGCAGGTACCGGGAACGCCGGTACCGGAAAGGCAGAAGATAACATGCTTGCATCACAAAAATTAAGAGAGATCGCGCCGGAGCTGGATCCCTTACGACTGGGCACCGGATGGCAGATCGAGGACCTGTCCAAACCCCAGATCATGATCGAGAGCACCTTTGGTGACAGCCATCCCGGCAGTGTCCATCTGCTGGAACTGGCGGAAGAAGCCCGCCGGGGCATTCAGGATGCGGGGGGATTCGGTGCGCGCTATATCACGACGGACATCTGTGATGGGGAAGCCCAGGGGCATGACGGGATCAATTATTCCCTGGCCTCCCGGGATATGATCTGCAATATGATCGAGATCCATGCCGGCGCCACGCCCTTCGATGGAGCGGTCTTTGCCGCCAGCTGTGACAAGGGCATGCCCGCCCATCTGATGGGCCTAGGCCGGGTCAATATCCCTTCCATCGTCATCACCGGCGGTGTGATGGACGCAGGCCCTGACCTTCTGACATTGGAGCAGATCGGTGCCTATCATGCCATGCTGGAGCGGGGCGAGATCACGGAAGAGCAGATGACGTTCTACAAGACCCATGCCTGCCCCTCCTGCGGCGCCTGCTCCTTCATGGGTACCGCTTCCACCATGCAGATCATGGCAGAAGCTTTAGGCCTGATGCTGCCGGGCACGGCTCTGATGCCGGCCACATCCAAGGAACTGCGGGAAGCCGCCTATGAAGCGGGCAAACGCAGTGTAGCTCTGGCGAAAGAACGTATGAAGCCTCGGGACATCGTCACCATGGATTCCTTTGAGAACGCGATCCTTGTGCATGCGGCGATCTCCGGATCCACCAATTCGCTGCTGCATCTGCCGGCCATCGCCCATGAGTTCGGCCTGACCATCGATGGTGATACCTTCGACAGGCTGCACAGAGGCGCCCATTATCTGCTGGACATCCGGCCTGCGGGTTTCTGGCCGGCCCAGTATTTCTATTATGCGGGTGGCGTACCCAGGATCATGGAACAGATCCGTCCCTTCCTGCATCTGGATGCGATGACGGTCACCGGACGCACCTTGGGTGAAAACCTGGACGAACTGAAAGCCTCCGGATTCTACGATCGTACCGATGCCTTGCTGGAGGCGCACGCACCAGGCCATACCTGGCAGGAGATCATCCGTCCTTACGATGATGCATTGGGTACCGATGGCAGCATCGCCGTGCTGTACGGCAATATCGCACCACAGGGCGCTGTCGTCAAACATACGGTGGTCCCGAAGGCCATGTTCCAGGCGGTCCTGAAGGCACGTCCCTTCAATAGTGAAGAAGAGGCCATCGCCGCGGTCCTGTCCCATGAGATCCAACCGGGAGACGCGGTGATCATCCGATACGAGGGCCCCAAGGGATCCGGTATGCCGGAAATGTTCTATACCACCGAAGCTATCGCTTCTGATGAGAAATTGGGTGCATCCATCGCACTGTTGACAGATGGACGTTTTTCCGGTGCCTCCAAGGGGCCGGCCATCGGCCATATTTCTCCGGAAGCCGCGGAGGGCGGTCCCATCGCCTGCATCGAAGAGGGTGATCTGATCGAGATCGATATCCCGAACAGGACCCTGCGCATGGTGGGGATCCATGGTGTGCCTGTGGAAGAGGCAGAAGTCGCCCGGGTACTTGAGGAGCGGGCCGCTCGTCTTGAACCCTTCCATTCCAAATATGAATCCGGGGTGCTGAAGTTCTATGGAGAACATGCGGTATCCCCGATGAAAGGCGGGTATATGGCCTGATGGAACGCGCACAATACCTGTCTTACCTTGTAAAGACCGTGCTTCCTGTACTGGAGGCGGCGGGCAAGGAAGAACTCATAGCCACCTTTCCTATCGAGGAAAGAGAAGGCACGAACCGTACCGGATGCTCGTATTTTGAATGGATCGGGCGTCTGGTCTGTGGCATCGCGCCTTGGCTGGAGGCTAAGATCTCGGACCCGGAGGAGGAGCAACTGCGGAAGACCTGCACTGATCTGACCCTGCGTGCGATCCAGGCCCAGTTCGATCCCGCTTCCCCTGATTACGCGGGCTTTGATGAGAAGATTCCGGCACAGCCCCAGTTTCTGGTGGACCTGGCCTTCCTGGCCCAGGGCATCCTACGAGCGCCGAAAGTCCTGAAGGATGCCATCGATGCGGAAACACGCAGCCGCATCCTGGATGTGCTGGTCTGTTCTCGCAAGATCCAGCCCTATCCCTGCAACTGGATCCTGTTTTCCGCCGTTGTGGAGGCCCTGATCCAGGCCTGGACTGGGAACTATGCGGAGAAGCCAGCCCGCTATGGGCTGACCCAGATGGACGCCTGGTATAAGGGCGATGGCATCTACGGGGACGGTCCGGAACTGGCTGTGGACTATTATAACAGTTATGTGATCCATCCCATGCTGCAGACATTGGCGGATCATTTTCCGGCGCTTTGTGGCCCTGAACTTGTGTCCAGAATCCGGGTAAGAAGCCTGCGTTATGCACTGATCCAGTACAAGATGATCGCTTCGGATGGCACTTTCCCGGCCACAGGACGTTCCATCACCTACCGGTGCGGCGCCTTCCACCATCTGGCAGACTGTGCCCTCAGGCACCAGTGCCCGGAGGAGACGACACCTGGTGACGTGCGCGAAGCTTTAGGTAGCGTCATCCAAAGGACCCTGACGCCAGAGGATTTCCGCCCGGACGGAGCCCTTTGGATCGGTCTCAGCGGGCATCAGCCGGGTCTGGGGGAGGATTATATCTCCACCGGCAGCCTGTACTTATGTGTCACGGCATTCCTGCCTCTAGGGCTTGCTCCGGCAGACCCCTTCTGGATGGAAGCGCCGTCCGGTGCTGATCCTTGGAGCGGCAGGGACTGCCTCCGGGATCACGCCTATCATGAATCTATAGAATAAGGAGCCTGTATTTGAATATCAGCAGCTGTTTCCTCGGCCGCGAGCCGTTGACAGAAAAAGAACTTAAAGCTCTCCAGCCCATCGCCATGGCATTTATCGGCGATACTATATTCGATGCCTTTCTGCGCAGCCGCCTGGTGGCCTTCACCACGCTGACACCGGCCGGCCTGCATCAGGCCGCTTCCAAGTATGCCAATGCCGGGGCCCAGGCGCAGATCATGTACCGCATCGAGAAGATCCTGACGGAGGAAGAGCATGAGATCTTCCGCCGCGGACGCAATGCCAAAAGCCATACGATCCCGAAAAATGCTAAACCCTATGATTACCGCATGGCCACCGCTTTTGAATGTCTGCTGGGCTATCTGTACCTGTCCGGCCAGGACTTAAGGTTGATGGAGGTACTGGAGGCAGCCGTGCCTGAACTGATCGAGGAGGTATCTTGAGATGAAACAGGAGATCATGTATGTGATCGGCCGCAACGCAGTGCGTGAAGTGCTGGAATCCGGCCACGAAGTATATAAACTTTCCGTGCTTTCCTCGGGAAAGGATGAGACGATTTCCTCCCTGGTAAAAATGGCACAGGCCCGCAGGATCCCCATCGAGTATAAGAACCGGGATGAACTGAACCGGATCAGCAAGGGCAACCATCAAGGCGTCATCGCCTCCTGTGCCGGCTATGGCTATGTGACCGTGGACGAGATCCTGGACAGAGCGCGGGAGAAGGGGGAGGACCCCTTTGTCCTGATCCTGGAAAGCATCCAGGACCCACATAACCTGGGAGCGATCATCCGCACGGCGGAGACCGCGGGTGTCCATGGTGTCATCATCGGACGCAACCGGGCCGTGGGGCTGACCTATGCGGCGGCTAAGACGGCCGCAGGTGCCCTGGAATACGTGCCCGTCGCCCAGGTGACCAATCTGGTGCGGACCATCGATCAATTGAAGGAAGAAGGCCTGTGGGCCGTCTGTGCGGATATGGACGGGGAACTGATCTACGGAGCGGATCTGACCGGCCCCATCGCTTTGGTGATCGGTGGTGAGCACGAAGGGATCGGCCGTCTGGTGAAGGAACATTGTGACCGGACCGTCCGCCTGCCCATGCAGGGGCATATCACATCATTGAATGCGTCAGTCGCCGCCGGGATCAGTATCTATGAGATCGTGCGGCAAAGAAGAGGAAAAGTGCATGCCGAAACGAAGTGATGAAAGCATGGTCCGGGAGATCCAGGAGGCTGGCCCCTTGGAAAGCCGGAAGACTCTGGAGGATCTGTTCGTCCGTTATAAGGATTTTGTCCGTGCCAGGACCCATTCCTATTTCCTGATCGGCGCTGATCGGGACGATCTGATCCAGGAGGGTATGATCGGCTTATATAAAGCAGTACTGGATTATGATCCCGCCCGGGATGCATCTTTCCGGTCCTTTGCGGATATCTGCGTGCGCCGCCAGATCCTGACCGCGGTGCGCAACGCGAACCGCATGAAGCATTATCCGCTGAATTCTTCCATCTCTTTGAACAGTACCATTCAAGAGGATGGAGAAGAGCAGGAATATACGTTGATGGACGTGCTGGCGGACAACCGGATCGTGGATCCGCAGATGATTCTGGTGAGCGCGGAGGAAAAGCGCAGGATCGAGTCCCAGATCGTAGATACCTTAAGCTCCCTGGAAAAGCAGGTACTGGATCTCTATGTGGAAGGACTGGACTATCAGCAGATCGCCCGGGTACTGGAGCGGCCGCCCAAATCCATCGACAACGCACTGCAGCGGGCCCGGCATAAAGTCTCCGGTATCGCCGGTAAATGATCAATCTTCCCTAAAAACTGACATTTATCCCTCGCATCTTGCCATCGATCCCGGCTGGGTGTATAGTGAGGGCAACTTCAGAACAACGGGAAGGAGGAAACGAAAGTACGATGCAGTGGTTATATATTTGGATCGCTGTCCTGGTCATTTCAGTGATCATCGAAGCCTTAAGCATGCAGTTGATGACGATCTGGTTCGCCATCGGGGCGATCTGTGCATGGATCGTTTCCGTTGTGGGCGGTCCGATCTGGCTGCAGCTTTGCGTCTTTGTTGGAGTTTCCATACTCACATTGATCCTTACCCGACCGATCGCGCTCAAGTATCTGAATCCGAAACATGAGCCGACGAACGCGGACGCTGTTCCTGGTAAAGAAGGGATCGTGGTCGCGGAAGTCCGGCCGGTGGAAGGCATCGGACAGATCAAAGTCGGTGGACAGATCTGGTCGGCAAAGCCGGAGGATGGGACCAACGTCATTCCGGTGGGCACCCGGGTACAGGTTTTACGTATCGAAGGTGTCAAAGCTGTGATTCGTGTTATCGAATAGCATTTCAATCTATAAAAAGGAGAAAACGTCATGACATTGTACATTATTCTTGGTGTGATCATCATCCTTGCACTGATCGTGATCTGCAACTTCCGTATCGTTCCGCAGGCCAATGCCTATGTGATCGAGCGCCTGGGCGCTTACAAGCAGACCTGGGAGGTCGGCTTGCATTTTCTGGTTCCCTTCATCGACCGTGTCGAGCGTCGTGTCAACCTGAAGGAACAGGTCGCGGATTTCCCGCCGCAGCCGGTTATCACCAAAGATAACGCAACGATCCAGATCGATACCGTCGTATTCTTCCAGATCACAGATCCTAAGGCATACACCTACGGTGTTGAAAAGCCCATGATCGCCATCGGAAACCTTTCCGCAACCACCCTGCGTAACATCATTGGTGACCTGGAACTGGATGAGACCTTCACCTCCCGTGATATCATCAATACCAAGATGCGCACCATCCTGGATGAGGCAACGGATCCCTGGGGCATCAAGGTCAACCGCGTTGAAGTCAAGAACATCATTCCTCCGGCGGAGATCCAGCAGGCCATGGAGAAGCAGATGAAGGCAGAACGTGAGAAGCGTGAGTCCATCCTGCGTGCGGAAGGTAACAAGCAGTCCCAGATCCTGGTGGCTGAAGGTAAGAAAGAAGCCCAGATCCTGGAAGCTGAGGCTGAAAAGGAAGCCGCGATCCTGCGTGCGGACGCGCAGCGTGCCGCTAAGATCCTGGAAGCCCAGGGTGATGCGGAAGCGATCCTGAAGGTCCAGCAGGCGACTGCGGAAGGTATCCGCATGCTGAAGGAAGCAGGTCCGGATACGGGCGTCATTTCCCTGAAGAGCCTGGAAGCCTTTGCGAAGGCGGCAGACGGCAAGGCAACGAAGATCATCATCCCCTCCGAGCTGCAGTCTCTGGCAGGTCTGGTGACCTCCGCGATCGAGATCGCGAAACCGGAAGAGAAAAAGGACTGATCTTAAGATCTTAAGAGAGGCCGGCAGTAAATGCCGGCCTTTTTAAGTTGATTTCTTCTGATGGATTTGTTACAATGAATATATTAATCTGTCAAAGGAATCTTTCATCATGGATGATACTGCTTTTATGAGAGAGGCCCTGGTCGAGGCGCAAAAAGCCTACGATGCAGGGGAAACGCCGATCGGGTGTGTGATCGTACAGGACGGTCAGATCATCGGCCGCGGCTATAACCGCAGAAATCAGGCCGGATGTGCCCTGTGCCATGCGGAGATCGACGCGATCCGCAGTGCCAGCGAGGTGGTCGGTGACTGGAGGTTGGATACCTGCACGATCTACATCACGTTGGAGCCTTGCCCCATGTGTGCGGGTGCCATCGTACAGGCCAGGATCCCCAGGGCGGTCATCGGTGCCATGAACCCCAAGGCTGGGTGTGCCGGATCGATCCTGGACCTTTTGCACGAGTCACGCTTCAACCATCAGGTGGAGACCGTGACCGGCGTCCTTGAAGAGGAAAGCAGAGACCTGATGCAGGATTTTTTCAAAAGTTTACGAGAAAGAGATAAAAAACGTAAAGAGGAAGGAAGAGAACGATCATGATCAAATCAGACAAAGCACCTTTGTTTGCTGTGATCGACATCGGCAGTGGCCAGGTAGGTCTGAAGATCGCGCAGCTGTCGCTGCAGGGCGGGAATCTGACGCTGCTGGAGAATGTCACCAAAACGATCCCTCTGGGCCGTGATACGTTTTCGACCGGCCGCATCAGCCCCAATATGCTGGACCAGCTGTGTCAGGCGCTCATTGGCTTCCGCCAGCTCATGCGTGAATATAAGGTGCGCAGATACAGGGCAGTCGCCACCAGTGCCTTTCGTGAAGCCAGGAACCGTGAATATATCCTGGAGCAGATCAAGGTCCGCACGCATCTGAATGTGGACATTCTGACGCGCTCGCAGGAACGGTACTATATGCAGCTGTCCGTCCGCCGGAATATCGAAGGCTTCGACAAGCTGCGTAAGGAGGGGCTGCTGGTTCTGAATGTAGGTGCGGGTACGCTGCAGCTTTCCGGCTACGGCAAGAGCGGCCTTGTATATAACCAAAGCTTCAAGCTGGGCTCCCTGCGTGTCCGCCAGCTGCTTTCCAGCATCGAGGACAATTCACTGCAGTTTCCCAAGGTCCTGGAAGAATATGTCCTGACGCATATCGGTTCTCAGGAATATCCCTTTACGAATTTCGCCGCCACCGGCAGCGTGATCGAGGCGTTGAAATCCTACGGTATCCTGAAGGATAACAATAAAAAAGAGGATTTCGACAAGAACTACGACCGGCTCATCTACATGCCCACCCAGGCCATGACCAGCCGCCTTAGGATGGATCATGAGCATGCGCGGACCGTCGTTCCCACGCTGATCCTGCTGCATACCTTCTGGTCCCGCCTTAAGGCAAAAACCTTGCTGTGCCCCCAGTGTTCCATGACCGGAGGCCTGCTGCTCGAGATCGCGGGCAATCTTTCTGGTGAGACGGATGCTTCCTTCGAGGAGGAGATCCTTTCCGGCGCACGTTTGATGGCCGGTGCCTATACTAAAGATGAAAAGCATGTGGAGGACGTGCTGGACAAAGCGCTCCTGCTGTTTGACAAGCTTTCCAAATCCCACGGGCTGACTTCCCGGGGCCGTCTGCTGCTGCAGCTGGCGGTATTGTTCCATGAGACCGGCAAAGCCATCAGCATGTCCGAATATGAAGAGTATTCCGCCATGCTGACAGCCTCCAGCGACATCGTCGGACTGACGGCCGATGAGGAGAAGATGCTGGAGCTTTTGGTCCGCTACCACGAAGGGGCGGAGCCTGGCGACAATGATGACGTTTATATGTCTCTATCCCATAAGAACCGGATGCTGGTCTCCAAATTGACGGCGATCCTGCAGCTGGCCTGCGCTATGGATGCCAGCCATCGGCAGAAGTTGATGGATCCGCAGATCAAGATCTCGGAGGATAAAATCAGGATCCGCGTGGTCCCGAAGGAAAGCTTCCTTTTGGAACGCTGGGCCTTTGAGCGGCATACCGCATTCTTCAACGACGTATTCGGGCTGGAACCCCAGCTGCGCCTGCAAAAAGAGGGGAGTAAATAATCATGGTAGGAGAAATATATAACAAACCTGAAAACCTGATCAGCCGGGAACTGAGCTGGCTGGAGTTCGACCAGCGCGTACTGGACGAGGCAGTGGACCCGAAGAACCCGCTGATGGAGCGAGGCAAATTCCTCTCCATCACCTCTTCGAATCTGGATGAGTTCTTCATGGTACGTGTCGGTTCCTTAAAGGATGCGATCCACAGTGAGATCACGAAACCGGATCCGGCAGGCCTGACCCCGAAGCAGCAGATGAAGCGGATCGCGGTCCGTGCGCACACCATGGTCCAGGATCAGTATGAGATCTATAATCATTCCTTCATCCCCATGCTGGAGAAGCAGGGGATCCGTGTGATCGATAAAAAAGAGGCAAAAGAAGTCTATTTTGATGCGTTGGAGGATTATTTCGACCAGGAGATCTTCCCGGTCCTTACGCCGATGGCCGTCGACCCCGGCCGTCCCTTCCCGTTGATCCTGAACCGCAGTCTGAACATCGCGCTTAGAATCGAAAAGGAAGATGGTGAGCCCATCTTCGCTACGGTACAGGTACCGTCCGTGCTGGACCGCCTGGTACCCTTAAGCCAGGACCGCAGGACGATGATCCTTCTGGAGGACATCATCACTTTGTTCCTGGATCAGCTGTTCCCGAACCAGAAGATCCTGCATTCTACTTATTACCGGATCACCCGTAACGCGGATATGGAGTTCAAAGAAGAGGACGCTCCGGACCTGCTGGAGGAGATGGCCCGTTCCGTCAAACAGCGGAAATGGGGCCAGGCCGTCCGTCTGGAGATCTCCCAGGACGCGCCGGAAGAGATCACCCGGTATCTGAAGAAGGCTCTTGAGGTGGAAGAGAAGGATATCTACTACATCAACGGACCGCTGGATCTGGGCTTTGCTTCCAAATTCGCGAAGATCCCGGGCACGGAGGACCTGCAGTTTGCCTCCATCTGGCCTCAGGAGCCGGCAGACCTGTTCGACGAGGATGATATTTTCGACGCGATCCGCAAAAAGGACATTCTGATGCATCACCCCTATGAATCCTTCGATCCGGTGGTGCAGTTTGTGGCCAAGGCAGCGGAGGATCCGGATGTTCTGGCAATCAAGCAGACGCTGTACCGTGTCAGCGGCCAGTCGCCCATCATCCGTGCGTTGGCGCAGGCTGCGGAAAACGGCAAGCAGGTCACGGTCCTTGTCGAAGTCAAGGCCCGATTCGATGAAGAAAACAATATCCACTGGGCCAGACGCCTGGAGCAGGCGGGCTGCCACGTCATCTATGGTCTGGTCGGTCTGAAGACCCACTGCAAGATCACACTGGTGGTCCGGCGCGACGAGGACGGGATCCGCAGATATGTGCACATGGGCACCGGTAACTATAACGATGTCACCGCACGCCTGTACACAGACCTGGGCCTGTTCACCTGCAAAGAAGCCTTTGGCATGGACGCTTCCTATCTGTTCAACAGTATCTCCGGTTATGGAGATCCGCCAGATTATTATAAGGTATCGACCGCGCCTTTGGGCCTGCGGAATGCTTTCCTGGATCTGATCCGCCGTGAGAAAGAGCACGCGGAGCGGGGCGAAGAGGCGCACATCATCGCGAAATGCAATTCTCTGCTGGATACGGAGATCATCTGCGCTTTATATGAAGCCTCCAACGCGGGTGTCGAGGTGGACCTGATCGTCCGCGGTATCTGCTGCATCCGTCCCGGAAAGCCCGGCCTTTCCGAGCATATCCATGTACGCAGCATCGTAGGATGGCTCCTGGAGCACAGCCGCATCTACTATTTCCTGAACGGCGGTCAGGAGGAGATCTATCTCTCCAGTGCGGACTGGATGCCGCGTAATCTGGACCGCAGAGTCGAATTGATGTTCCCTGTGGAGACCGATGCGCATAAGGAGCGGCTGAAGGGCATTTTGGAGACCCTGCTGATGGATAACCAGAAGGCACGTGTCATGGACGCGGAGGGTGTCTATACACGCGTCTCGGATCAGGGTGAAGAACACGTCAACGCGCAGGATACCTTCTATAAAGAAGCCTTGAAGGCGGTCAAGGATCACAATACGAACCAGGAGACCGCGGTATTCCAGCCGATGCGGGCACCGCATGAGGAATCTGCTGATGGCGAATGAAAAACGTAAGAAGTGGCTGCATATCCTGCTGTGGGGTATCTGCGATCTGGCATTGATCATCCCGGTCCTGCTGTTGCTTTGGTGGTTCGGGCGTTTCATTGAAGAAAAACGTCAGAAACCGGAGCCGCAGGAATCCGCTGCGGTCTGCCGGGAAGTCGAGATACTGCCATCCGCTGCAGTCCTTGAAGGAGAAATTGACCTATGACAGAGTTTCGTAAAGCATTGCCCGTCGAGCGGGATCTTCTGATCGATTTCGGCAACTATGTGTTCAGCCATGACCATCGGCCCCATGACTTCAAGAAGATCCTGCCCAAAGTCTATGGAGATGGCCATGCCATCGAGAATTTTCATTTCATCGCGGTGGAAGATGGCAGGATCCGCGGCATGATCGCCGCCTATCCGCATACTTATAACGTCTGCGGAACGGAACTGAAGACCCGCTTCATTGGAACGGTCAGCGTCCATCCCTATGCCCGCGGTGCGGGATACATGAAAAAGATCATGCAGATGATCGACGATGAGCTGCTGGCTGAAGGTGTGGATTTCGCTGCTTTAGGCGGCCAGCGGCAAAGGTACCGGTATTTCGGATATGAGACCGGAGGCATAAGCCTGTCCTTTGTGGTCGATGGCGCCAATATCAAGCATACAGTGCCGGAGCTTAATGAATCCTTCTCGCTGGTGCCGGTGGAACAGGATGATGAGGAGCTGCTGGACCTTCTGTATGCGAAGTACCAGACCCGTCCGGTCACAGGCCGCGGCCGGGAAGAGTTTTATGAAATCCTGAAGACCTGGGATTCCTCGATCTATGCGGTGTTCCAGGATGTCACCTGTATCGGATATCTTGTGATCTCCGGCGACGGAAAACGTGTTCTGGAGACCCAGTTGGATTCTCCAGAGTGCCTGCCGGATGTGCTGCATACCTATCTGCACTGGTATGACAAGCAGGCAGTGACAGTCATCGTCCGCCGTTATGAGACCGCTTTGATCGACATTCTTGCGCCTATGGCGGAGGATGCTTCCATCGAAAGCAATCTCAACTATAAGATCTATAACTATCCCAAGGTCCTGAAAGCCTTCCTCGAGCTGAAGCAGACCCACGAGGCACTGGAGGACGGGTCCTTCGTTCTGGAGGTCAAGGACCATGGCAGGATGAAGATCCAGGTGGAAGACGGTGTGGTTTCGGTCACAGAGACCACCGAAGCACCGGACTGGTCCTTGTCCGATACCGAGGCAGTCCGCTTCCTCACATCACCGGAAGCCCTGTACCGCAATGTGACGCCCAAGGCCGTGCCCAGAAACTGGTTCCCACTGTCCTTTGGGATGTCTCCTCTAGACGAATTCTAAATAAAAAACGGTTTCATACCTTTTGTGTATGAAACCGTTCTTTGTTTTACGTTAAAGATCAGTCGGCGAAGCAGATGCCCATGTCCTTCGCGGCGCGGACGATCTGATCATCCTTCGGGACGAATTTCGTGATCCCGGCGACTGCGGACAGCGGGTTATGGCCGATCTTGCCATCGATCATGGCAACGGTCTGACCGTAATTCTCGTCACGGATCAGCTGGGCACCGTAGACACCGAACTGGGTGGCCAGCAGGCGGTCATAAGGAGAGGGGCTGCCGCCGCGCAGATAGTGGCCAGGCACGACCACGCGTGTTTCCAGGCCCGTGGCATTTTGGATCGTATCAGCCAGCATGAAAGAATTGGAGGAGAAGCCGGCTTCTTTGATGGCGGCTGCCCGTTCTTTTCTTTTCATTTTGGCAGCTTCCTTGGTGAAAGCACCTTCCGCAAGAGCGATGATGGTGAACCTGCGGTCCTTGCTGGTGCGCTTCTCGACGGCCTCGATGACCTTGTTGGGATCGTAAGGCATCTCCGGCAGAAGAACGACGTCCGCACCACCGGCAACACCGGAGTAGAGGGTGAGCCAGCCAGCTTTGTTGCCCATGATCTCGATGATCATGACGCGCTGATGGCTGTTGGCCGTGGTATGGATGCGGTCGATGACCTCGGTAGCCAGATCCACAGCTGTGTGGAAGCCGAAGGTAACGTCCGTGCCCCAGATATCGTTGTCGATGGTCTTGGGCAGGCCGATGACGTTCAGACCTTCTTCAGCCAGCAGATTGGCGGTTTTGTGGGTACCGTTGCCGCCCAGCGTGACCAGGCAGTCCAGACCCATTTTCTTGTAATTCTTTTTCATGGAAGCGACTTTATCGACATTGTCCTCTTCGATCTTGCGCATGTTGCGGTAGGGGGTACGGCGGGTGCCAAGGATGGTGCCGCCCAAAGTCAGAAGTCCATGAAAATCAGAGGTTTTCATTTCTTTGTAATCGCCGTCGATCAGGCCTTGATAACCATCAGCGATACCTACGAATTCAACATCAAACATATTGTGGGCTGCCAGTGCGACACCGCGGATCGCCGCGTTCAGACCCGGGCAGTCACCGCCACTGGTCAGGATTCCGATTCTTCTTTTCATAACAGCCAATTCCTTTCCTGTTAAATGTATCGTTGTCTTATTATACCTTTTTTTCGCAGGACTGGCTATACTTTTTTTATTACATTTATGCTATAATTATTGGAGGAAGGAGGGAGGATGCATGATCTGGATCGCGCTGGAACAGTTGTTTCTGTTTTTTGAATGCTTTTTGTTCGTGGAATTCGTGACCCGCTTCAACCGGATCGACTGGACGCGCCGCGCCTGCCGCATCGCTATGATCCTGGCATGGGCCTTTTCCTTCCTGATCGTGGTGATCCCCGGACCGTTGTCCCAGAACATGCAGGCCCGACTGCTGATCCGTACAGCTATCCTGTTTTTATATACCCTGTATTTCCTGGAAGGCCCTATCATCGGCAAGGTACTTTCCTGCCTGTTTTTCCCATTTATCCTTCTGACAGCGCAGATCCTTGTGGCGCTGCCGTTGCTCTGGCTGACGGACGCCACGATGGAGCAGATCCTGGAAGAGCCCGGATGGGTCCATTCCGTGGACATGGGTCTGGCGGTGCTTCTGACCTTCTATGCGACCCGACTGTTCCTGAAGCTGCGGGCCGTCTATTTCCAGCCCTACAAGAAGACCCATGTCGCCGCGGCGGTCCTGGTCCCATTGACGACCTTGATCAGTATCTGTGTTCTTATCACCATTCTGCCTGCCGCGGACGGGATCACCCGCATATTGCTCCTGCTGTCCATCGCCTGTACGATCGCTGCCAACCTGATCCTGTACTACCTGATCGGCAGTCTGGGCAGTGAAGGCAGCCTCCTGCGCGAGAATGAAATGCTGCGGGCCCTGGCCGCTTATGAGGAGCATAACATCGAGGAACGCAGGACCTTATACGAGCAGACCCGGGGCATCCGCCACGAGATGAAGAATTACCTCACGCTGCTGGAGCAGTATATCCGCAATGACAGGCTGCAGGAAGCCCTGGAGACAATCGAGACCGTAAAAGGAAAGGTCGAAAGCCAGGGTGTGCAGATCCAGTCACCCAATGAAACGCTTAATTTCATCTTGAATACGGCCCTGGCGCAGGCGGCAGCGCAGAAGATCCGCGCCAAGGTCCTGATCGAAGAAAGCAGGATCCCCTTGTCGGATCTGGACCTGTATTCCTTGATGGGCAATCTGCTGAACAATGCGGTCGAAGCACTGGCTGGCATGCCGGAGACAGAGCGGGACCTGAATATCGAATGTACACGGAAGGGCGGCTACGTGGCGATCCTGGTACGGAACCGGATCCTGGCAAGTGTGCTGGAAAACAATCCGGAGTTGAAGACAACCAAGGACAACCCTAATCACCATGGTTTCGGTGTCCGCATGATCCGGGAAGTGGCACAACGTAATGGCGGAATGGCAGATTTCTTCGAAACAGAAGGCTGGTTCCAGGTGCAGGTACTGATCCCTGCGGGAGAGGAGGAGACGGATGCAGAATGAAGTCTTGATCGCACTGTGTGATGAAGAGCAGGAGATCCTGAAGAAGCAGACAGAGGCGATCCAGATCCTGTTCTCAAAGGAAAATACTGTATGTCATATCGATGCCTTTGCTTCATCCGAAGAACTGATGCAGACACTGGACCAAAAAATGTATGACATCGTTTTCCTCGACATCGATATGCCTAAGGTCACGGGCTTTGATCTGGCGGAGAAGGTCTCCAACCGGTATCCTTCCACGCTGATCATTTTTGTGACCTCCCACGACGAGCTTGTCTTCCCAACCTTCCGTTACCACCCCTTCCGGTTCATCCGCAAAAGCTTCTTTGATCAGGAGATCGAGGAGGCAGTGCAGGAGGCGGTGCGTTCCATCAGTGAAAAGAACCGGATGTTCGAGATCCAGACCGCCGATGGACTCCAGTATGTTTATGCGTCCGATATCCTGTTCGCCGAAAGCGACAGGAACTATCTGCAGATCATCACAAGGCACGGAGTCCTGCGTTGCCGGGACACGATCTCACATAAGGAAAAGGAATGGGCTCCCTACGGCTTTGTAAGGCCCCATAACGGCTTCCTGGTCAATCAGAAGTATATTTATGCCATCGACACTGAAACGATCCGTCTGCGCAGCAAGAAGTACCCGGAGCTGCCCTTGTCGAAACGGCGTCGGGACCAGGTACTGGAAAGCTATCAGAAGTATCTCAGGCATTAAGAAAGTCCTCCATGATCGGAGGACTTTTCACTATTTATTCAGTTCTTCTTCTGCCCAGGCCTTGAGGTCGGCACGGGAGTAGTGAGGGAATGTACATAGTTTTAAGGTGTCGTTGTTCCAGAAGTAAATCTCGCCGGTCGCAGGATCATAGCCTTTGAGGTTCTCCATTTCGGAAGTCAGGACCCAATGCGTCGTATCGAGCAGGATGCCATTTGAGATAGAATCATACCTTCCAAAGAAGACTTCCATGGAACCGTCCAGGCACATGGCATGCAGGTTCTGTACCGAATCCGTATACCGTCCCAGCTGGAAAGTAGAGCGGATCTCATCCTGGATCCATTGCACAGGTTCCGCATACTTGAGTTCGAGTGTCTCGAGATCATAAATATCGAGACGGCCGGTCTGTGTCAAGACCAACAGGTACCGGTCATCATCAGAAAAGGAGATGCAGGCAACGCCGTCTTCTTTATAGGCTTCGGATATCAGTGTGGTCGAGCCATCCTTAAGATCGTACAGGCGCAACTGATTCTGCGCATACAGAGCCATTTGAGGGCTGGTATTGCCCAAGTTAAGCACATAGCTCTGATCCGATGAAAGTTCCTCCTGGATCTTTATGGTCTCACCAGTAAGCACATTCAGACACGTAAATGACGGTGTTTCATCCAGGGAAAACGTACCGTCGCCGTGGTCTTCCCCAGACACGCCATAATTTGCGATCCATCCGGAAGGCGATGTTAAAAATGAGGAGGTTTCAAAATCGTAGTCACGAATCAAGAATACATCGCTGAGATGTCTGTCGATCCAGAAATGGAGCACCCTGGCACCGATATAGCAAGAGGTGTCATAAGAAACGATCTCACCAGAGTGCAGCCGGAAATGATCGGAAGGATAGGATAAAAGACCCAGCTCCGTGAGATCCACTTCGCAATAGTGCTCGGACCTGCCGTTACTGATCGTATAGAGATCCGGACCGTAGAGTATGTGATCCTCATCGATCAGGAACGCACCTGTAGAAAGGTCTGTATTCCTGTAGCTCTTAGTTTCCCGGGTCTCTGTGTTGAGGAGCATGTAGGTGTGATCACTGCCGCTGATCATCATCCAGGGCGTGTCAGGAGGGCAATCGATACTGCTGGCATATGAAAGTGTGTCCGCGCCGGCAAAGATCACCTGCGCGTGCGGGTCTGTCTCGTAATGTGTGGACAGGATCCTGCCCGGATCACTTTCCGATACCGTATAGTACTGTCCTTGGGAATTCTTGGAGGAAAGATGGTCGCCTGCGCGGACCGCAAGGCAGACCTGATCCTGGTCGAACCGCGTCAAGAAGTAGTCACTGATGACAGAGCCATCGGCTTCTGGGTCCTTGAAGGTCAGTTCGATCACATATCCATTCGCAGTAGCCAGTTCGAGGGTGCGTTTCTCTTTGTTTTTCCAGGAAATGCTCCGGACGATCCCTTCATCCAGACCATAGCTCTTGAAAAGGAAGTTGTCACTTTTGCGGAGCAGAAAAAGACGATTGTCGCTGGAGATCAGATAGAAATCAAGACCGGACAGCATATGGAAGCGTGGATACTGTCCATAAAAGCCATAGGAGGTTCCGCTGTCCTTCGTGCTGATATCATGATTGATGGTGTTGATGTCAAAATCATAACCATCCTCACCTTTTATACACTGACATGCGATGACGCCACCGTACTGGATGGAGTGGAAGGCGATAAAGGCCTGCGACGCATCATCTGAAACATCCATGCCGTAGAAGAACTCCTGCGGATATGAGGAACGCCCCAGCTTGGCCTTTTCCAGTGTATCCAGATCGACCACATAGAACAGATGTACTTCTTGGTCCATATCATCTGAACCTTCTTCGATCCCCGTCGCGTGTACACTGAAGAGCAGCTGCTTGTCGTTCTCTGAAAAAGCGCCACCTTGTTCAAACAAACCATCATAGTTCGTGTCTTTATCGGAGTAGGCTTCATTCGTAAGACTGATCCTTCCGTATTCGGAACCGTCCTCTGTGCTAAGGAGGATCAGATACAGGGGCGCATCAAAGGAAAAGATGTCAGGATCGTCACTGATCCGGTCCATGATGGCAAACAAGCTGCCGTCATGGGAAAGGACCTGGAAAAATATACCATAATGATGTGTATAGGACCAAAGCTCGCTTCCATCCTTGATGGAGAGACAACGGACCGTATCATTCGTTTTATACAGGATCTTCTCACCCAGATTCTGTGTGTAGATCTGGACCCAGGGATCGTTGGAAGTATGAGACCATAGAGCAACGCCTGTGGCACGATCGACACAGGTGATCTTTCCGAAAGAATCGACAATGAGAAGCGAGGACGTATCATCTGTGATCTTAAGATCCACGATATCCTGCTGTTGTTCATAAAAGATCTGCGTGACAGGAGAGTGCAGCTGGTACGCCCCTAAGGCATCTGCCAGCAGCAGGTCCACATGGGGATCGACCAGGGAGGGATCCTCGATGTCCATGGCCTGCACGGCATCTGTCAAGGCTCCTTTACGGTCAAACGCCTCCAGTTTCGCCGTGCCGGACTGTACCAATGCTTCAGACATGCGCTTTTCCGAAAGGGCATTCTGTTCGATGATCTGTTCCTTCTGCGCATTGATCTGCCGGTTCTTCACCAGAACGACGAAAGTAAAGGCGGTCATCAACAGTGCGGTGCCGGCCACGACGCCCATGCGTATATTGGCTTTTCTGCGGCGGTCCCGCTGCCACAGTGTGTCGAAAGAGCAGCCCAGCATGGCGGCGCAGAGGCGGATGAATTCTTTCTTGTAGGGTTGCTTCAGGTTCGCGGCTAAAGGCTCTACATTACCGGTAATATTGCCTTCTTCGTCAAAGGTATGGAGCATATAAGGAGAGAAGGAATCCTGAGGCTCGCCCTCGGCAAGAACCGCAAGCAGCTGGTCCCGGTCATGGGTCTTCAGGAAATAACGGATCTCTTCCTCGCACCAATGGGACTGGGGCAGATCCGGCGTACAGATCACGATCAGAAACCGGGCATGATCAAGCGCGTCCCGGATGCTTTCTGAAAGATTCGCTGATGCCGGCAGTTCGTCCTCATCACGGAAGACCTTGCCCAGCCGTTTTCCACCGACCTGGTCACGGTATTCCGCTGGCACAGTAAAGCTTTCGATGCTTCTCTGGATCTTCTTGGCAACAGAGGAATCCAAAGGTTTGTGCCGATAGCTGATAAAGGCGATATATTCGTTGTTTTGCTGTATAGCAGGCATGTTTTAAGCTGCCTTTCTAAAATAAGGACCGCTCTTTAGGAACGGCCCTTTTGTTTTTCTTCTAATTCCTTCAGATACTTTTCGTGTTGATCTTCTTTGAATTGTTTTCGTTTGCGGATCAGCTCGATCTGCTGCATCCGATAATACCTGAGGAAGCGATAGATGAAGTAGACGGCACCGGCACCCAGCACCAGGGTGATGACCAGAGAGACCCAGTAGCCCAGATAATGGTGCGTACCATTGATGATGCAGATCACCAGGCAATAGATGATCATGGAGAGCCAAAGGCAGACCTTACGATTGCGTTTGACTCCATAGAAGACCAGAAGGAGCACTGCCAGGATACATAAGAAAACGATGAACTGCGTAATGATGGTGAGCACACGTTCCAGACAAAGCATGTAGGGACCTTGTTCAGAGACGGATTCGACCAACGCGTTGAGCAGTTCGACCGGATATTCTTTCGAAGCCAGCGTATCCAGTGTGCCCTTGTTGGCATGCTGCAGGATGGAACCGGAGGAGACCTGCATCGCGCTGTCCAGGATCATGGGCAGGGCCCAGTAACCGACCGCCATTGCGATGGTATCGTAGAGGGTCCATTTGCCGCGGCGCAGCGTCTTGGTGATGAACCAGGCAAGGGGCGGCAGCACCAGAGCGGCCAGCAAAGCCTCAAGGAAAAGCCCCAGAGAGACCTGTTTCAGGAAGAAGGATTCATCCCCGGCTATAAGACGGATGATAGTATAAACGTTGTTGATGACAACGTAATTTACGATGAAATAGGCGGCCAGTCCGCAGATGATGGACGAAAAGGCAAAAGTGTGTCTGCGGCGCAGAAAAAAGAGGATCAGCAGAGGGAGCATCAGCTCCAGAGCGCCGACCACGTATAAAGTAATGATCGTAAATTGAGGAACCATGGACATTTCTCCTAAAAAAAGACTATGAATATTATACACTTAAAGCCTGCTTTTGTGAAGAGTGTAAAAAAATATCCTTTTTGGGAAATTGCGCTTTTTTTATGTCGGGAAGCATGATATAATTTAACAGTCAAGCAGTGAGTCTGAAAGCGAGAAAGCGAGAGATCCGACATGCACAATTTAAAGATCAGTGAAGCAAAACCCATTGCAAAACTGGCACTCATGGCCATGCCCAGTGCTACAGAATTAGCCGAAAAGGTAGACTTCCATCTGCGGAGGCTCTATAAGGATCTGTACGGAGAAGAGCAGGAATCCTTCCTGGTCGAGGTTACGTGCCCCAGGTTCCAGAGTGGTGACGGAAAAGCTTTGATCCAGCAGTCCGTACGTGGTCTGGACTTGTTCCTTCTTACAGATGTCGGAAACTATAATTTACAATATAAAATGTTCGGACAGGTAGTGCCCATGTCCCCGGACGATCATTACGCGGACCTGAAGCGTGCCATCGGCGCCTGCATGCGCAAGCCACACCGTATGACGGTCATCATGCCCATGCTGTATGGCGGACGTCAGCACCGCCGCAGCTACCGTGAATCCCTGGACTGCGCCATGGCTCTGCAGGAGCTGGACGCTCTGGGCGTATCCGCGATCACCACATTCGACGCACATGATCCGCGCGTACAGAATGCGATCCCGAACTCGACCTTTGACAACATCATGCCGCATTACCAGACCATGAAGGCGCTGGTACGCAACGTGCCGGATATCATCTTCGATAAAGACCATCTGATGGTCGTCAGCCCGGATGAAGGCGCCATGGCCCGTAACGTGTTCTATGCATCTCTGCTGGGTCTGGATCTGGGTATGTACTACAAACGTCGTGATTATTCCCGCATCGTCAACGGACGCAACCCCATCGTCGCGCACGAGTTCCTGGGCAATAATGTTGAAGGCAAGGACGTGTTCGTCTACGACGATATGATCGCTTCCGGTGAGTCCATGCTGGATCTGGCCAAAGACATGCACAGCCGTGGTGCCAAGCGTATTTTCGCCGCCTGCACCTTCGGTCTGTTCACGGAAGGTATCGACAAATTCCAGCAGGCGTACGAGCAGGGCTATCTGAACGGTGTCCTTTCTACCAACCTGACATACCGTCGTCCGGAACTGCTGGATGCACCCTGGTATTATGAAGTCGACTGCTCCAAATATATCGCATACTACATCGCTTCTCTGAACCACGACATCTCCGTCAGCTCCATGCTGGATCCGGTCGCCAAGATCCAGGCACTCATGGAAAAGCATGAGAAAGAGCAGGCACAGCAGCTGCGCATCGAAGAATAACAATCACAATTAAAAATCAATCCCCAAAAGTCAGAAAAAATGACTTTTGGGGATTTTTTGTGTTGCAGTGCAGTTTTTTGGACTTGTAGCAGCGTATACTAGCGAATAGTTCGGAAGAGACCGATGACCTTGCCCAGGATCTCGCAGTTGCGGACCAGGATCGGATCCATATGATCGTTCTCGGGCTGCAGGCGTACAAAATCCTTTTCCTTAAAGAAGCGCTTGACGGTAACACTGTCGCCCAGAAGCGCCACGACGATGTCGGAATTGTTGGCGCTGTGCTGCGCACGAACAAGGATCAGGTCCCCATCCAGGATGCCGGCGTTGATCATACTTTCGCCCTGTACATGAAGCATGAACACTTCGCTGTTGTGTGTATAGGAAACGGGAATAGGGAAGTAGTCTTCGATGTTCTCAACGGCGAGGATCGGCTCACCGGCGGTGACTTTGCCGATGATCGGCACATCGACAGTTTCGATGGCGGCGCTGCCGGGCATGGTGGCCAGGTTATCTGGAATGTCGCCGTTGTAAGTGGCCTGCTGGATGGCCCGGTCCAGGATCTCGATAGCGCGAGGCTTGGTAGGATCCCTCCGGATGAAGCCCTTCTTTTCCAGACGGGACAGATAGCCGTGTACGGTAGAGGTGGAGCGCAGGCCTACGGCCTCGCAGATCTCACGCACTGACGGCGGATACCCTTTCAATGCCTGCTGGCTTACGATATAATCCAATATTTCCTGCTGTTTATATGTTAATTCGGACATGATAAACCCCCTGAATCAAAGCTTTGTTCGCATTATAACATATAAATCCGTAAAAATCAAACAAATGTTCGCAAAAAGTTTATGCGAACAAAAATTCGTATTTTTCAAAATGGTATTGACAAAAGCAAACAGACGTTCTATAATCCAAAACATAGAAAACAGATGTTCGCATATGGAGGTAGCAAACATGAAGACAAACAAACGTTCCGCAAATACAGCCTTTGGGCGTCGCGCCCTTTCTGTGCTTATCATGGCAGCTTTTATCATTCTTGTATGGCTCATTATGTTCCATCCGGCCGCAGCGGGCAGCAATGCGCGGGAAGAGTCCGTACAGTATGTTTCCCTGCAGATCGAGGAGGGCGATACCCTCTGGTCCATCGCCGAGCAGCATCTGCCGGCCTCCATGGATGTCACCCATTATATCGACCAGATCCGTGCCGTAAATCACATGCATACCGATACCATCATAGCTTCTCGTTATCTCATCATTCCCGTATATGCCTGATCCGGCATCAAAACTATCAAAAAACCGCTGTTTTACTACATTTTTCGGTTGACATGCAGTCCGGGCTGTGTTATTATAGCTGAGTGCCGCTCAAAGAGGTTTTAAACTCATGCCTTAAAACATGGGTACCGTATTTGGCGAGATTGAAAAAAGGAGGTGCCTGGATGTACGCAGTCATCGAAACTGGCGGGAAACAGTACCGGGTACAAGAAGGAGACATTATTTCTGTAGAAAAACTGGGCCTGCTCGAAGGCGAAGCTTATACTTTTGACAAAGTATTAATGCTGGCCGGCGAAAACGGTGTTTCTGTTGGTAGCCCCTATGTGGACGGAGCCAACGTCGAAGCCGTTACGGTCGAAGAGGGTCGCGGTAAGAAGGTCGTTGTGTACAAGTACAAGTCCAAGAAGGGTTTCCACAAGAAGAACGGCCACAGACAGTCTTACACGAAACTTCAGATCCGTGCCATCAACGCTTAATTTGCGGAGGGCACAGGAACCATGATCACTGCCGTCTTTACTAAGGATCGGGAAGGCAATATCAGTTCTTTTTCCATCTCCGGACATGCCGGCTTTGCTGATGCCGGTCAGGATATCGTCTGTGCTGCGGTCTCCGCGTTGAGCTTCAACACGGTAAACGCCATCGAAACACTCGTGCAGACACCCATCCAGTACAATGCGGAAACCGACGGGTTTCTAGTTTGTACGCTTCAGGATCCGCATCAGAAAGATGCGCAGCTGCTTTTGCAGGCTCTGGCCCTGGGGTTAAAGCAGATCCGGAAAGACTATGGCAAAGAATTCTTAACGGTTCGTTTTCAGGCAGTTGATTCCACCATCGAAATCTAATAAGGAGGTACCAGTCGCATGTTACAGATGAATCTTCAGTTTTTCGCTCATAAAAAGGGTGTTGGTTCTACTAAGAACGGTCGCGATTCCGAGTCCAAGCGTCTTGGCGCGAAGCGTGCTGACGGCCAGGTCGTTAAGGCCGGCAACATTCTGTATCGTCAGAGAGGAACCCGTATCCATCCCGGTAACAATGTAGGAATCGGAAAGGACGATACGCTCTTTGCTCTGATCGACGGACGCGTCAAATTCGAGCGTAAGGGCCGCGACAAGAAACAGGTTTCTGTATATCCTGTTGAAGAGGCGGTTTAATCTGCTCAATGTCGAATCTCTGGACAGGTTTCAAATAAGCTATTTATTTGAAACCTGTTTTTTATCTAAAAAGGTATGGTAAGCTATGTTTGTAGATGAAGTAACGATCTATATCGAATCCGGAAAGGGCGGCAATGGCTGCGTGTCCTTCCGGCGTGAAAAATATATCCCGAACGGTGGCCCGGATGGGGGTGACGGCGGCAAAGGCGGCGATGTCATCTTTGTTACCGACCCGGGCATGAATACACTATATGATTTCCGTGGAAAGCGGAAATACATCGCGCAGAATGGCCAGGATGGCAGCAGTAAAAAGCGTTTCGGACAGAAGGGCGAGGATCTGATCATCAAAGTACCGGTCGGTACAGTCATTCGCGAGGTCGAAACGGGTCTGGTCGTCGAGGATATGGCCGAGGAAGGCATGCGCCGGACGATCCTGATCGGCGGAAAGGGCGGAAAGGGCAACCAGCATTATGCCACGCCCACCATGCAGATCCCAAAATACGCGCAGCCCGGCCAGGAAGGCAAGGGACTTACGGTCCGCCTGGAGCTTAAAGTTCTGGCAGACGTGGGTCTGCTGGGCTATCCGAATGCGGGTAAATCCACATTTCTTTCTGCGGTTTCCAACGCCCGTCCGAAGATCGCTGATTATCCCTTCACCACATTGGTTCCCCAGTTGGGCGTTGTCGAACTGCCGTATGGCAAGACTCTGGTCATCGCTGATATCCCGGGCCTCATCGATGGGGCTGCCGAAGGTATCGGTCTGGGCCACGAGTTCTTAAAGCATCTGGAGCGGACCCGGGTGCTGATCCATCTGGTGGATACGGCCGGTGTCGATGGCCGGGATCCGGTGGAGGACATCATCCATATCAACGAAGAACTGGCCAGATACAGTGCGGATCTGGCGGCGCTGCCCCAGGTCATCGGTGCCAATAAGTGTGATCTGCCGGATTCTGAGATCTTCATGGATGAAGTGCGTTCCTACTGCGAAGAAAACAACATTCCCATGTTCCCGATCTCCGCGGCGACGGGTGCGGGCGTTCGTGCCTTGCTGGACCATGTCGTAGCGCTGCGTGATTCCATGCATGAAAGCACACCTGTCGTATTTGAAAAAGAATACTTTGTGGAAGATCACAGTACGCGTGAGTTCGAGGACGATGCCATCGGTATCGAGATCGATGCGGATGGTGATTATCTGATCTATGGTGATCCAATCGATAAAATGCTGGGTTATACCAATCTGGAATCCGAGAAGGGCTTTGATTTCTTCCAGAAATTCCTCAGGGAACGCGGCGTGATCGATCGTTTAAAGGAAATGGGTATCGAAGAGGGGGATACCGTCGTTGTGGGCGATATCCAGTTTGAATATCTGATATAAGGAGCATTGTATGATCACATCCAAACAACGTGCATATCTGCGTTCTTTAAGTGCGGTCATGGATCCGATCTTCCAGATCGGCAAAAGCGGCGTGACACCGGAACTGATCAGCGCCATCGATCAGGCGCTGGAAGCCCGGGAACTGATCAAGATCAACGTCCTGCCGAATTGTGAAGAGCTGGAGGGCGATGCCTACGCGCTTTGCGATGTTGTGGCAGCGCGCACCCACGCGGAACCGGTGCAGGTCATCGGACATAAGTTCGCCTTGTACCGTCGAGCGGAAAAGCCGCAGATCGAATTGCCCAAAGCAAAAAAGAAATGAGCTTGTCATGAAGCAGAAGATCGCCATCATGGGCGGCACCTTTGATCCGATTCACTTAGGACACCTGATGATCGCGGAAATGGTCCGTTCCGATGCGGGCATGGACCGCATCCTGTTTATTCCCTCCGGCAATCCGCCGCATAAGCAGGATCATGAGATCACAGCTCCTGAGGATCGTTTCGAAATGACGCGGCTTGCCATCGCCGATCATCCATATTTCGATGTTTCCAGGATCGAGATCGACCGTCCGGGCACGACCTACACCTACGATACCATGCGTGCGCTGAACTCAGAAAATGATGGGTCCTGCGACTATTATTTCATTTTAGGCGCGGATGCCTTCGATTATGTGCCGTATTGGAAAGAGGCGGAAAAGGTCATCCAGGAGGTACAGTTCCTGGTGGTGGCAAGACCGGGTTATACGGTAGCACCGCTTGCCAATATGCCGCAGGTCCGCTATCAGACGGTAGAAATGCCGCAGATCGACATTTCTTCCACGGAGATCCGAAATCGGGTCAGAGAAGGGCGTTCGATCCGATATCTAGTGCCTGAACCGGTCCGTGCCTACATAGAAGAGCGGAAAATCTATTCCTAAGGACCATAAATATAATGAAAGAATATAAAAAACTCCGTGGGGAGATCATAGATCGGCTGCAAAAAGAGCTCAAGGATTCGCGTTATCGTCATACTTTGGGTGTGGAATCCACGGCAGTCGCTTTGGCACGCCGGTTTGGCGCAGATGAGCAGGAAGCATCCATCGCGGCCTTGCTGCATGACGTGGCCAAGTATGTACCAGCTGAAGAGCAACTGGAATGGATCCGCAAGGGAAAGATCGGTGCACAGTTTCCGGATATCGACCAATATCCCAAGCTTTTGCATGCATTTGCCGGTGCGGAGATCTGTGCCCATGATTATCCGCAGCTGCCGGAATGTGTGATCGACGCGATCCGATATCATACGACCGGACGTTCGCATATGGGCCTGATGGAAAAAATCATCTTTGCGGCTGATTATATCGAACCAGGCCGTGTCCAATTTATTGGACTTCAAGAAGCGAGAGAACAAACGTTCGCGGATCTGGATCTAGGCGTGGGTTTGATCCTGAAACAGACGATCGCGTATCTGGAGCAAAACGGCGCACCATGTTTTCCATTAACACAGGAAGCGTACAAGCATTTTGTCGATGATTCTATGAATGTACTGGAAAAGCTTCCAGGAGTGTGATATAATCACGGGAAGGAGGAACTGCATATGTCTGATAACAATAAGATCGATCAGGATCTGATCATCTCAAAGAAAATGTGCAAGCTGGCGTACGATGCATTGGATGATAAGCAAGGCATGGATATAAAAGTTTTGGATATCCACGATATATCTGTCCTGGCTGATTATTTCATCATCGCACATGGTAATAATCCAAATCACGTGCAGGCGTTGATCGATGCCGTGGATGATTCATTAAGCAAGAACGGTTATACCGTAAAAAGTATTGAAGGTTATCAAACCGGTTCCTGGATCCTGATGGACGCAGAGCGGATCATCGTGCATGTGTTCCATAAAGATGCCAGATTGTTCTACGATCTGGAGCGTATCTGGTCGGATGGCCGGATCATCGATCCTGCGGAGCTTACGGAGCAGAATTGACTGTTCCATACATAACTATTCGTAAAAGGCATGTTTTACGAATAGTTAGAGGGTTTTTGACAGGGGTATCCCATAAAACCCCTTTTCAATGCTGTTTTTATCAATTTGGAAAGGATCTGTAACTATAATGGCTGATCAAAAGAAAATGGTCGAAGCTATCACATCTATGGATGTCGACTTCGCTAAATGGTACACAGACGTAATCAAAAAAGCCGAACTCATCGATTATACCAGCGTCAAAGGCTGTATGGTCTTCCGTCCGTACGGTTACGCGATCTGGGAAAACATCCAGAAGGATCTGGACGCGCGTTTTAAAAAGACGGGGCATGAAAACGTTTATATGCCCATGCTGATCCCGGAAAGCCTGCTGCAGAAGGAAAAGGACCATGTACAGGGGTTTGCGCCGGAAGTCGCATGGGTCACCCAGGGCGGCGAAGAAAAGCTGGCAGAGCGCCTCTGCATCCGCCCCACTTCCGAGACCCTCTTCTGTGAACATTACGCGAAGGTGATCAATTCCTACAGAGATCTTCCTAAATTATATAATCAGTGGTGTTCTGTCATGCGTTGGGAAAAGACGACACGTCCGTTCCTGCGCAATTCCGAATTCTTGTGGCAGGAAGGTCATACCATGCATGAGACTGCCGAAGAAGCCAAGGAAGAAACCCTCAGAATGCTGAAAACTTACAAGGATTTCTTCGAAGAAACCCTTGCGATCCCGGTCATCGATGGCCAGAAGACGGAAAAAGAGAAATTCGCCGGTGCGGAAGCCACTTATACAGTAGAAGCCATGATGCACAACGGCGTCGCGCTGCAGGCCGGTACCTCCCATTACTTTGGTGATGGTTTTGCCCGCAGCTTCGATATCACCTTTGCCGGACGTGACAATACGCTGCAGTATCCGCATCAGACCTCCTGGGGCGTTTCCACGCGTATGATCGGTGGCGTGATCATGGTCCATGGTGATGATAACGGACTGGTCCTGCCGCCGCGTATCGCTCCGATCCAGGTGGCAATCATTCCGATTGCGATGCACAAAGAAGGTGTTCTGGATGCGGCCAATGCCTTGAAAGAACGTCTGGCCGAGACTTTCCGCGTTAAACTGGACGCTACCGATAATTCTCCGGGATGGAAATTCGCTGAATATGAAATGCGCGGTGTGCCGCTGCGTCTGGAGATCGGTCCCAAGGATATCGCCAATGGTCAGTGTGTTCTGGTCCGTCGTGATACCCGTGAAAAGTCCTTCGTACCGCTGGATCAGCTGGAAGAAGCCATCCAGAACCTGCTGGATCAGATCCACGACAATCTGTACGCCCGTGCGCTGGAAAACCTGCACGCACGCATGTACGAAGCTCGTACACACGAGGAATTCCTGGATATCGCCCAGAACAAATCCGGATTCATCAAAGCCATGTGGTGTGGTGATTCGGCCTGCGAAGACCAGATCAAGGATGAGACCGGCGGCGTAAAATCCCGCTGCATCCCCTTCACCGAAGAACAACTGTCCGATGTCTGTGTATGCTGCGGCAAGCCCGCGAAGCATATGCTGATCTGGGGACGTCAATATTGATCAAATGCAGCAATGACGGCGCTATGAGACATCCATACGCCGTCATTTGTCATAGGAGTGATTGTATTAATTATGGAATATCATGAGCAGCAAAGACGGGAAAATATTCGCAAGCTCCGGGAGCTCATCCTGGAGTTGCCGGAGTTCTGCGTCGACTATTTCCGGGGCATCGAACCGACCACGGCTGAGAGGACCCGTTTAGGATATGCGCATGATCTGCGGATCTTTTTCCAGTTTCTTCTGGAATATGAGCCTTCTTTGCAAGGCAAGACCATGCATGAGATCACTTTACAGGATCTGGACAAGATCGGTTCGCAGCAGCTGGAACTGTTTCTGGACTACCTCTCCTACTATTCTAAACCTGGGGAAGATGAAGAATACCAGAACGGAGAACGCGGAAAAGCGCGTAAGATCAGCGCTGTACGTAGCCTTTTCAAGTATTTCTATAAAAAAGAAGAATTGTCCGCCAATCCTGCGCAGCTGGTCAGCACGCCGAAGATCCACGAAAAGAACATCATCCGGCTGGATACGGACGAGATCGCGCGGATGCTGGACGAGGTGGAATCCGGCGAAAAGCTGACGGAACGGCAGCAGAAATACCATGCACATACGAAGATCCGGGATCTGGCGCTGGTCACCCTGCTTTTAGGCACCGGCATGCGTGTTTCCGAATGTGTAGGTCTGGATATCACCGACATCGATTTTGCCAATAACGGGCTCAGGATCGTGCGCAAGGGCGGCAATCAGACCATCCTCTACTTCGGTTCTGAAGTGGAAGACGTGCTGCGGGAATACCTCCCTTGGCGTAAGCAGATCGAGGCTGTGCCAGGTCATGAGAACGCACTCTTCCTTTCCATGCAGAGAAAGCGTCTTACGGTGCGTGCGGTAGAAAACCTGGTCAAGAAATACGCGAAAACTGTAACGCAGTTGAAGAACATTTCACCGCATAAACTGCGTAGTTCCTACGGTACGGCATTATATAATGAAACCGGGGACATCTATCTGGTCGCGGATGTGCTGGGTCATAAGGACGTCAATACAACGCGGAAACACTATGCGCAGATCGAAGAAAACCGCCGCCGTGGCGCGGCCAACGCGATCCATCTGCGCAGGGATGATTAAGAGAGGCTGTTATGGCAAAACTGTATTTTAAATTCGGCGCCATGGGGTCTTCCAAGACCGCACAGGCGCTGATGACCAAATTCAACTACGAGGAAAAAGGCAAAAAAGTCCTATTCATCAAACCTTCCATCGATACGCGGGACGATGTGGTGGATGATCAGGGCAATGTCCACACCATAGCGCGCTCTCGCATTGGGCTGAACGCCGAGGCTTTGGCAGTCGGTCAGGACGTGGAGATCCGCGAATTGTATCATAAACTCTGCGTGCAGGACGGGCATTATGACGTGGTGATCTGTGATGAATGCCAGTTTCTGACCGATGCGCAGGTCAATCAGATGAAAGGCCTGGCCGACTGGGACGATGTTCCGGTCCTCTGCTTCGGCCTGCGGGCGGATTTCCAGACACTCCTCTTCCCCGGCTCGAAACGTTTGTTCGAGATCGCGGACAGTATCACGGAGATCAAATCTGTCTGTCGGTGCGGCCGCAAGGCAACAGTCAACGCCCGGTTCGATGATCATGGCATGATCGTGACGGAAGGCGCACAGGTCGTACTTGGCGGCAATGACCGGTACGAAGGCATGTGCTATAAATGCTATCGTGAATTGATCGATCAGCAGAAACAAGGATATCAGCTGCGGCTGTAAACCGTAGTTCAGGTATATTATGAATCCATAAGGAGGTGCCGTTTCAATGGACATCAAAGAAATTTTATCCAAGGTCGACCATACACTGCTGAATCAGGCCGCGACCTGGGACGAGATTCGCGCCATCTGCGATGACGGGATCCGTTATCAGACCGCATCTGTCTGTATTCCGGCTTCTTATGTGCGTCAGGCCAAGGATTACGTGGGAGACCGTCTGAAGATCTGCACGGTCATCGGGTTCCCCAACGGATATTCAACGACCGCCGTCAAGTGTTTCGAGGCTGCGGACGCCGTCGCTAATGGTGCGGATGAGATCGACATGGTCATCAACATCGGATGGGTCAAGGACAAAAAGTACGACGAACTGCTGCAGGAGATCCGACAGATCAAGGAAGCCTGCGCGGGAAGACTGCTTAAGGTCATCATCGAGACCTGCCTTTTGACCGATGAGGAAAAGATCAAAATGTGCGAGATCGTTTCTGCCTCCGGCGCTGATTACATCAAGACTTCCACAGGTTTCTCCACCGGCGGAGCCACCAAGGAGGATGTTGCTTTGTTCGCCGCTCATGTGGCAGATCACGTCAAGATCAAGGCTGCGGGCGGCATCTCTTCCATCCAGGATGCTGAGGACTTTATCAATCTGGGTGCCAGCCGCCTGGGTACGAGCCGCATCGTCAAACTGGTCAAGGCGGAAAGCGTGCCGGAAGGAACCTACTGAGATCTGCAAATAAAAAGAAAAAGAAAAGGAGATGACTCAAAATGGCATTACCGTATCCAGCCCCTACGCCCCATATCGCCGCAAAACCGGGTGATTTTGCTCCGACTGTATTGATGCCGGGCGATCCTTTGCGTTCCAAGTTCATCGCAGAGAATTTCCTTGAAGATATCAGGATGGTCAACAATGTCCGCAGCGTGCACGGATATACCGGAACCTATAAGGGCATCCCGGTCAGTGTCATGGCCAGCGGCATGGGTATCCCGTCGATCGGCATCTATTCCTACGAACTGTTCAATTTCTTTGATGTGCAGAACATCATCCGTGTAGGCTCTGCCGGCTCCATGCAGGAGGACGTACACATCCGGGATATCGTGTTCGGTATGGGTGCCTGCACCACGTCCAGCTATGCGAACCAGTATCATCTGCCGGGCACTTACGCCGCCATCGCAAGCTATCCGCTGCTGAAGACGGCTGTGGATGTGGCAGACCGCTTAGGCGCGAAATATCATGTTGGCAATATCCTCTCCTCCGATCCTTTCTATGGAGATGACGCAGATCTGCCTACGGCGCTGCAGGGTTCTCAGAACTGGAAAAAGATGGGCGTCATGGCTGTGGAAATGGAAGCGGCCGGCCTGTACATGACAGCGGCCCGCGCCAAGAAAAACGCGCTGGCCATCTGCACCATCTCGGACAATCTGTTCGATCCCAGCCAGAATACCACCGCGGAAGAACGGCAGACCTCCTTCACTGAAATGATGCAGGTCGCCCTGGAGACCGCAAAGGAGATGTACTGATCATGGCCAAACGTGTATTTCTGATCGTCCTGGATTCCTGCGGCATCGGTGAAGAGCCAGACGCCCATCTGTTCGGAGATCATGACTGCAATACCATGAAGCGGATCTCCACGGATCCTGCCTACCGGAACGATACGATGCGCTCCCTGGGCCTGGCCAATATCGATGGTCAGGAGTATCTTGGCCCGGTCGAGGCACCAAAAGGCGCGGTCGCAAGGCTGAGAGAAGCTTCCATGGGCAAGGATACCACCATCGGACATTGGGAGATCGCCGGCATCCAGTCGGACCAGCCCATGCCCACCTATCCCCAGGGCTTTCCGGAGGAGATCCTGGACCAGTTCCGGGCTGCTACCGGCCGAGGCGTACTTTGCAACCTTCCCTATTCCGGCACCGACGTGATCCGGGATTATGGTGAAGAGCATCTGCGCACTGGTGATCTGATCGTATATACCTCTGCGGACTCGGTCTTCCAGATCGCGGCTCACGAGAGAATCGTTCCGCTGGAGCAACTGTATGAATATTGCCGGATGGCCAGAAATATCCTGACTGGACCCCATGCGGTCGGCCGGGTGATCGCCCGCCCCTTCGTTGGGACCTGTGCGGCTGATTTCAAGCGTACCGCAAATCGGCATGATTTCTCCCTCGAACCGCCTGCAGAAACCATTCTGGACGCGGTCAAGGCCAGTGGAAAAACGGTATACTCCATCGGTAAGATCTACGATATCTTCGCGGGCAAAGGCATCACGGAATATGTCTATACCCACGGCAATACCGAAGGCATGGAAAAGACCCTGGAGGCGCTGGACAAGGACTTTACAGGCCTTTGCTTCACCAATCTGGTGGATTTTGACATGCTGTACGGCCACCGGCAGGATATCCATGGATATGCCTCCGCGTTTGCGGAATTCGATGGCTGGCTTGAAGGTTTCATCAGCAAAATGCGTCCGGATGACGTGGTCATGATCACGGCCGACCATGGCTGTGACCCGGGCGATGATCATACCGACCATACCCGTGAATATGTGCCGCTGGTCATGTACGGGCCAAATCTCAAGCCGCAGAATTTCGGCACACAGCCTACCTTTGCCGCCATCGCGGCCACGGTCGCCAGTCTCCTGGATGTTCCTTACACCTGCGAGGGAAAGGCGCTGTTATGAACCGGGAAGAGCTTTGCCGTGCCGCACTCAAGGCCATGAGAACGGCCTATGCTCCGTATTCCGACTATTATGTAGGTGCGGCGCTGGAATGTGCCGATGGCACAGTATATACTGGCTGTAATATCGAGAACGCTTCCTACACACCTACCATATGCGCGGAGCGTGTGGCTATCTTCAAGGCAGTCAGTGATGGAAAGCGTGATTTCAAGCGGATCGCGGTCTGTGGCGGCAAGGAAGGCGTCGTTGCGGATATCTTCCCGCCCTGCGGAGTCTGCCGCCAGGTAATGAGTGAATTCTGCACTTCAGCCTTCGAGATCCTCATGATCCGCAGCGAGGATCCGCTCCAATTCGAGACAGTCACGCTGGTGGATCTGCTCCCCTTCCGCTTCACTCCGGAGCATCTGGAGCAGATATAAAAAAAGTATTGTTTCTATTGATTTTTAACTGAAAATCAGTATAATAATTATGATGTTATGCAATCATTTATTGCATTGCAAATCATATGTATAAGGAGAAAGAAAAATGAAAAAACTCTTGAGCCTGCTGCTCGCTGTCTCCATGGTTTGCATCATGATGGCCGGTTGTGCCAAGAAGGATGCTGCTCCTGCTGCCAGCGACGAGAAAGAATCCGCAGCCACTGCTGAAGAGGGCGAGGCCGAGGCCGCACCCGCAGCTGCTGCAGACATCAGTGTTGCTATGATCACCGACTATGGTGATATCACCGACCAGTCCTTCAACCAGACCACCTACGAAGCCTGCAAGGCTTTCTGCGATGCCAATGGTGTGAAGTTCACCTACTACAAGCCCGCGTCTGACTCTGATGAGGATCGTATCGCCATGATCGAATCCGCCATCGACGAAGGTTACAACGTTGTTGTTATGCCGGGTTATGCTTTCGGTAAGGCAATCGAAGCTACCGCCGAGAACTATTCTGATGTTACCTTCATCGCACTGGACGTTTCCGCTGGTGACTTCTCTGAAGGCTATCAGATCCCCGCTAACCTCTACTCTGCTGTTTATCAGGAAGAGCTTTGCGGTTACATGGCTGGTTACGCAGCTGTCAAGCTGGGTTACAAGAACCTGGGCTTCCTGGGCGGCATGGCTGTTCCCGCTGTTCAGCGCTATGGCTACGGCTTCGTCCAGGGTGCAGACGCTGCTGCAAGTGCTGCTGGTCTGACCGACGTTACCCTGAAGTATGCTTATGGCAACCAGTTCTACGGCGATGCTGATATCACCGCTGCTATGGACACCTGGTATGCCGGTGGTGTTGAGATCGTCTTCGCTTGTGGCGGTGGTATCTTCACTTCTGCTGCTGAAGCTGCTGCCAAGGTCGGCGGCAAGGTCATCGGCGTTGACGTTGATCAAAAGGGTATCATCGATGGTACCTATGGCGATGGCATGACCGTTACCTCCGCTATGAAGGGTCTGGCTGCTACCGTTAACACCATGCTGCAGGTCGTTGTTGATGGCAAGTTCGCTGAGTACGGTGGAAAGATCGATACTCTGGGTCTGGTTTCCGAGAATCCGGAAGAGAACTATGTACAGCTTGCTACCTCCACGCAGTTCGCTGATGGTTTCACCGAAGATGATTACAAGGCACTGGTTGCTGATATGTTCAACGGTAAGGTCACCGTTTCCAACGATATCACCAAGGCTGCTGCCGACTACGCTACCGTGATCACCGTTGATGATCAGGGCAACATTAAATAATCAGAGAAAAAGCTTTAAGAACGGGAAGAGTCTATATGGGTTTCATATAGGCTCTCCCCTTTTTCAAATCCGATCATATTGATTATGAAGGGAAGGAACCATCTATGTCTGAATATGCAATCGAAATGCTGCATATCACCAAACGCTTTCCCGGTATCATAGCCAACGATGATATTTCACTCCAACTGCGCAAGGGCGAGATCCACGCGCTGCTGGGAGAAAACGGCGCCGGCAAATCCACGCTCATGTCCGTCCTCTTCGGCTTATATCAGCCGGAAGAAGGCGAGATCCGCAAGGACGGCGTCAAGGTCGAGATCAAGGACCCGAATGATGCCAACGATCTTGGCATCGGTATGGTGCACCAGCACTTCAAACTGGTGGAATGCTTCTCCGTTCTCGACAATATCATCCTGGGTGTCGAACCGAACAAAGCAGGATTTCTTCAGAAAAAGGAAGCCCGGGAGAAAGTCATCGCACTTTCCGAAAAATACGGCCTGAAGGTCGATCCGGACGCCATCATCGAAGATATCACCGTAGGTATGCAGCAGCGTACCGAGATCCTCAAGATGCTGTACCGGGACAATGAGATCCTGATCTTCGATGAGCCGACGGCGGTCCTTACACCGCAGGAGATCGAAGAACTGATGCAGATCATGAAGAATCTGGCGGCGGAAGGCAAGTCCATCCTCTTTATCTCCCATAAGCTGAATGAGATCATGGAAGTCGCGGACCGCTGCACTGTTCTGCGTAAGGGTAAGTACATCGGCACGGTCGATATCAAAGATACGACGGCGGAAGGTCTGTCCGCCATGATGGTCGGCCGCAACGTCAATTTCCATGTAGAAAAAGGAGAAGCGCACCCGGGCGATGTCATTCTGGATGTACAGAATATGGTCGTCGCTTCCAAATCACATCATAACAACGCGGTCAAGGGTGTTTCCTTTAAGATCCGTGCAGGTGAAATCCTTTGTATTGCCGGTATCGACGGCAATGGTCAGACAGAGCTTGCCTATGGTCTTTCCGGACTGGAACCCGTAAAGAGCGGCAAGATCATGTTCAAAGGCATGGATATCACCCATATGCCCATCCGTAAGCGCAGCGTCAACGGCATGAGCCATATTCCGGAGGATCGTCATAAGCATGGCCTGGTCCTGGACTACTCTCTGGAAAACAATCTGGTGCTGCAGCGCTACTTCGAACCTGAATTCATCACCAAGACCGGTTTCCTGAAGAAACAGAACATCCGCAAATACGCAGAGCGTCTGATCGAAGAATATGACGTGCGTTCCGGCCAGGGCCCGATCACAGCGGCCCGTGCTATGTCCGGCGGTAACCAGCAGAAGGCGATCATCGGCCGTGAGATCGACAAGGATCCGGATCTTCTGATCGCGGTCCAGCCGACCCGTGGCCTGGACGTTGGCGCCATCGAGTCCGTCCATAAGGAACTGGTGGGCATCCGCGATGCCGGTAAGGCAGTCCTTCTGATCTCTCTGGAACTGGACGAGGTCATGGACGTTTCCGACCGCATCCTGGTCATGTATGAGGGTGAGATCGTTGGTGAACTGGATCCGAAGAAGACTACGGTCGAAGAAATGGGTCTGTATATGGCCGGTGCAAAACGAGACGAGGTGAAAGCATGAAAAAGAACATCCTGAAAAATGAAGGCGTTCAGTCCCTGCTCGCCTCTCTGATCTGCATCGTGCTGGGCCTTCTGATCGGACTGATCGTGCTTCTGTTCATCAATCCGGCCGGCGCATTCGATGCGATCCTTGCCATCATCAAAAACTTCTTTACCTATTCCCGGGCGAATCTGCAGTTGAAGAACTTCGGTAATACCCTGGTTCAGACGGCTCCGCTGTTGATGTGCTCGCTCTCCGTTCTGTTCTGCTATAAGGTCGGATTGTTCAACATCGGCGCGGCGGGACAGTATGTAGTCGGTGCCTGCGTCAGCATCTACGCGGCTCTGGCCTTCGGCCTGCCCTGGTGGGTGGCCCTGCTTCTGGCCATCCTGGTCGGCGCCATCTATGGTGCGATCGTCGGCCTGCTGAAAGCCTATGGCAACGTCAACGAAGTCATCTCCGGTATCATGCTCAACTGGATCGGTCTGTATACGACCAACATGATCCTGAGCGCGGTAAAGGAAGAAACCAGCCCCTATACGCTGCATCTGAAGGACCATGCGCCCTCCAGCATCCTGCCGACACTGGGTCTGGACAAGCTGTTCGCCAATAACGCCTATGTGTCCCTGGCCATTCCGCTGGCGATCCTGGTGGCCATCGCTTTGAAGGTCATCCTAGATCAGACACGGTTCGGTTATGAGCTGAAGGCGACCGGTTACAACAAGAACGCGGCGAAATACGCCGGTATGGCGGAAAAGCGCAACATCATCGTCACTTTGGCGATCGGCGGTGCGCTGGCAGCCTGCGGCGGTGCCCTCTTCTATCTGACCGACTTCGAACAGTGGAGTGTTACCGCATCTACCGTGCCCGGCATGGGCTTCAACGGTATCGCAGCTGCCTTCCTGGGCGGCCTGAATCCGATCGGTACCATTTTCTCCTCTTATTTCATCCAGCATATCACCCGCGGCGGTGCTTATGTTGACAAGACGCTGTATTCCGCACAGATCTCCGATCTGATCTCTGCCATCATCATTTATCTCTGCGGTTTCGTAGGATTCATGAAACTGGCCATGAAGAAAAGGATCGCGGCAAAGGAAGAGAAACAGCAGAAAACGACGAAAGGAGCGGATGCATAATGTTACTGTTATTCCAATACACATTGATCTTCGCGTCTGTTCTTCTGCTCGTCGCCCTTGGCGGATGCTTTTCTGAACACTCCGGCGTGATCAACCTGGGTCTGGAAGGTATCATGGTCATCGGTGCCCTGGGTGGTGCTTTGATGATGCGCTATCTTCCGACAGAAATGAACGGTTTCCTGACAGTGATCCTGGTCATGATCGGCGCTGTCGTATTCGGTGTCGTCTATTCTGCCCTGCTGGCAGTCGCCTGCATCAACTTCAAAGCGGATCAGACCATCGTCGGTACTGCGCTGAACATTCTGGGTACCGCCCTGGCCACCGTTCTGGTCAAGGCTATCAACATGAAGGCAAATCCGGATGATGTTTCTTCCACCATCCAGTATGTCGTCCAGAAGAAAAAGTTCATCCAGTATATCGGCAACTTTGAATTCAACTGGTTTCTGGTCGTCACCGTTATCGCGCTGATCGTCGCGTTCGTGGTCCTTTACAAGACCAAGTTCGGTCTGCGTATGATGGCCTGCGGTGAACATCCCCAGGCGGCGGCTTCCGTAGGTATCAACGTGTACAAGATGCGTTGGGCCGGTGTTCTGATCTCCGGTATCTTCGCTTCTCTCGGCGGTATCAGCTATATCCTGGCCGGTGTTTCCGAATGGAAATTCGAAAACGGTGTCGCGGGCTTCGGCTTCCTGTCCCTGGCTGTTATGATCTTCGGTCAGTGGAAACCCTTCCGTATCGCTCTGGCAGCCCTGCTCTTCGGCTTGTTCCGTGCTCTGTCCAACGTATACATCGGTATCGGTTTCCTGAACGCGCTGCATATTCCGAGTACGGTGTACAACATGATGCCTTATATCATTTCTCTGATCGTCCTTGCGTTCACCTCCCGCTCCTCCAAGGCGCCGAAGGCTGAAGGTATCCCGTACGATCCGGGTATGAGATGATCTTTCAACATCAAAACAATAAAAAAAGTCTTTCGGCAGGCATCAACGGCCTGCCGTTAGACTTCATGAAACGAGGTGCTTTGCATTATGCGCATGTATGATATCATCGAGAAAAAAAGAGACGGTCATCCTTTGACTGAGGAAGAGATCCGTTTTTTTGTCGAAGGATACACGGACGGTTCGATTCCTGATTATCAGGCCTCCGCATTATGCATGGCCATCTACTTCCGAGGCATGAATGATCAGGAGATCTCCATACTGACGGATGCTATGGCCCATTCTGGAGATATGCTCGATCTTTCCCGCTTCGGTACGCTTTCCGCGGATAAACACTCCACCGGCGGTGTTGGAGATAAGACCTCCCTCATCGTCATGCCCATCATCGCGGCTCTGGGTGCCAAAGTCGCTAAGATGACCGGCCGCGGCCTGGGGCATACCGGCGGAACCGTGGACAAGCTGGAATCCATCCCCGGCTACGATGTGACCCTGGACGGTCAGACCTTCATGCAGCAGGTGGAAGATATCGGCATTTCCCTGATCGGTCAGTCCGGCAACATGACCCCCGCGGACAAGAAACTGTATGCCCTGCGGGATGTGACGGCGACTGTTGATTCAATCCCCTTGATCACTTCCAGTATCATGTGCAAAAAACTGGCTGCAGGCGCCCATAACATCGTTCTGGACGTCAAGGTGGGCTCCGGTGCTTTCATGAAGACTGTTGAAGATGCGCGGGAACTGGCCACGAAGATGACGACCATCGGCCGGCTCTGCGGCCGCAATATCGCCGCTGTGCTGACGAATATGAACCAGCCTCTGGGCCATAACATCGGCAACGCGCTGGAGGTGCAGGAGGCGGTCGAAGTCCTTAATGGCGGCGGACCGGATGATATGAAGCAGGTCTGCCTGGCGCTGGCTTCTGCTCTGGCCTCCATGGTCTTCCAGATCCCTCATGATGAGGCGGTGCAAAGAGCGGAAGAAGCCCTTGTTTCCGGTGCCGCGTTCCAGAAAATGGTGGAATGGATCGGCCGTCAGGGCGGTGACGTGCGTTATCTGAAGGATACCTCGCTCTTCCCCAAATGCAGCTGTGTTTATGAGGTCAAGGCGACCGAGAGTGGTTATATCCAGTCCATGGACGCGGAACAGATCGGCCTCTGCTCTGTTCTTCTGGGTGCCGGCCGTGCTACCAAGGAAGAATCCATCGATCCTGCAGCAGGTATCATCCTGAACAAAAAGATCGGTGCACCGGTAAACAAGGGCGATGTGCTTTGTACCTTGTATACCAACCGGGAGGCAGTCATCCCGACTGCGGAGCAACAGTATATACAGGCGGTCCGGATCGGTGCGGAGGCACCCGAAGAAGAGCCTCTCATCTATGATATCATCCGGTAAACAGGAAAGGATAAAGATATGGAAACAATGTTGATCATCGGCATCGCCGGCGGCTCCGGTTCCGGAAAAAGCACGATCTCTGACCTGTTGAAAAAGAAATTCGGCGATGATGTGACTGTCATCAACCATGATGACTATTATAAGGCCCAGCATGATAAGACCTATGAAGAGCGCACCAAGCAGAATTATGACGCGCCGGAAGCCTTCGATACCGACCTTATGGCCCAGCATATCGAGCTGCTCAAACAGGGGTTTTCCATCGACTGCCCCGTCTACGACTATACCATCCACGACCGCAGCGATCAGGTCAAGACCATCGAGCCTACCCGGGTCCTTGTGATCGACGGGATCATGGTCCTGGCCGAGCCGAAGCTTAGGGAAAAGATGGACATCAAGATCTTCGTGGACACCGACGCGGACATCCGCATCCTGCGCCGCATCCGGCGGGATGTCAACGAGCGCGGACGCTCTTTGGATTCTGTCATCGATCAGTATATTTCTACGGTCAAGCCCATGCATGAAATGTATGTGGAACCCAGTAAAAAATACGCGGATCTGATCATCCCCGTCGGCGGACACAATCTGGTCGCCATGGAAATGATCGAGAACCGCGTACGTGCGCATTTGTTTTAATGCGGCAGTATCGTTGACAATGGCAGATCCTCCCGTTTGCGGGAGATCTCCATCAAACCTAAATGTGTATACCCATGGATCGTCACACGTTGACGGTCCTTTTTAATTTGCTCTTTCATCAGCTGCAGTAGTTTTTCCCGGTCACTGTCACGTTTCATATCGATGAAATCCACGATGATGATGCCGCTTAGGTTGCGCAGCCGGATCTGCTCCGCGATCACGGGACAGGCCTTGGCATTGACTTTGAAGATCGAATCCTCCCGGGACTGTCCGTGGAAAACGGTGCCGCCACTGTTCACGTCGATGACCACTAAGGCCTCGGTCTCATCGATGACGATGGACCCGCCGTCCTTTAAGGGCACTTCTCTCTTCAGAGCCCGGGTCAGCGCGGAGGTGATCTTATAGAAATCACTGATATTGAACCGACCCTGATCGAACAGCCGGAACTGCGGGATCAGTTCCTGCGGCAGGCCTGGAAGCTGGACCAGCTGCTTCATAAGTTCTTTGTCAGCACATACGATGGAATCAGCAGCGGTGATCCCGGCAGAACGCAGGAAAGACACAAATGGGTGGACCGGAGCAAAGAGAATGGCCCCTACAGGCGCTGTAATGGCCTTATTTTCGATGGAAGCATATAAATCGTATAAATACGTGGCTTCCTCTAGAATCGCGTCAGAATCGGCTCTGAGGGCTTCTGTGCGGAAGATCCATCCGAACCGCCCTGCTCCCGGCAGCCGGGCAGCCAGAGCCCGTAAACGCTCCTGCGCCTGAGGATCATCGATGCGCAGGGATACATGGACCCTGTGATCGAAGGGCGTCAGCACCAGATAATGCCCAGGCAGTGTGTACCGTTCGGTGACGCGGTACCCTTTCCGCCCTTTGCCCTCCTGTTCGATCTGCAGGATCGGCTGGCTTCCGCCGGAAACCTTGCGGCCGGCATTCCAGAACCCGGGCTTGTCCAGACCCAGATCGACGAAATAGGAGTGGACCGTGCCCGTCTCCCGCTGGACCTGCCCTTTTAGGATCTGCCCGATCCGTAAAGGCTCCGTCAAAGAATACCGATGGTATTCCACAAGTGTATCACCCTCGATCAGGCCGGCGTAGAAGATCTCTGCCGTGCCCTCGATGGTGATGGTTCTTTTTGCAGTACTCATAGTTTACATCAAAGAAACGAACTGGCCACCCTGGGTCTGGTACAGATGGGTACGGTGGATCGTCTCCTCGTGGACCCATTCCAGATGCTCGATGAAGGCATAGAAGCATTCCAGCAGCGAATCCACCTTCAGGTTGACAGTGCTTCCGCAGGCACAGGTCAGCACCAGGGTGTTCGCATCAGACATTTCATACTGATAGATCAGACCTTTGACATCGACATCGAGCCATTGCTTGCGCCCCCGCACCTTGCCCAGACGGCGGATCATGATCTGCTCCTGCGCGAAGAAAGCACTGGTCAAAGCGGCCCAGTCTACATCTTTTTCAGGGAAGGTGATCTCGTAAGTAGACGCGGTCACCAGAGCCATGGCAGTTTCATAATGCTCTGGCAGATCGATGCAACGAGACAAGGAAAGACCCGGCGGGAGCTGTGCGTTGGTACGGCGCAGGATCTCCTCATTGTCCATGGGAGTTTCCAGCGTCAGATCCGCATATTCATCGGCACTGGTCATGCCCAGGCCTAAAGGATTTGCAAAAGAAAGCAATGGATGGGGATTGAAGCCCTGGGAATAGGCCAGGGGCACTTCTGCTCTGCGGAAAGCCCGCTGAAAGGTACGCAGCAGGTCCAGATGACCGATGAACTTCAACCTGCCGGTCTTGGAAAAACAAATACGTTTATTGATCACGGCCGGCCTCCTCTCCATAACAGATACCGTGGGACGCGAGTTTTTTGATACCGCAGCCGGAGCATTGCTCCCGGCAATTCGGGCTCGTCACGCCCTGCTTGGCGCGTTCATATTCATGATACAGGAATTCCTTACGGACACCGACGTCGATATGATCCCAAGGGAAGACTTCGTCTTTGGCCCGTTCACGGGTGATATAGTACGCAGCCTCGATCCCGCACTCCTCGATGGCTTCTTTCCAGGCATCCTCCAGGAACATATCGGACCAGCTGTCGAAACGGCAGCCCTTTTTCCACGCGGTATAGATCAGATCGGCCATACGGCGGTCGCCCCGGGCGAAATACCCCTCCAGCGTGCTCAAAAATGCATCATGACAGTTGTATTGGACCTTGCGGTTGCGGATCTTGCCGTTCAGGAACTGCTGTTTGCCCATGTACTCCTCATAGGAGGTCTGGGCGACCCACTGGAAGGGTGTGAAAGGCTTAGGCACGAAGAAGGAAGTGCTGACAGTGACCTTCAGGTCCTTGGCACGTATAGCCTTGTCGATGGAGAAATACTCATCGACGATGGCCTGGGCCAGACGGGAGATGCCTTCGATGTCCTCCTCCGTTTCCGTAGGCAGACCCAGCATAAAGTACAGTTTGACCCGGTTCCATCCACCCTGGAAGGCCAGATGCACGCCATTCAGGATCTCTTCCTCGGTGATGTTCTTATTGATCACATCCCGAAGCCGCTGCGAGCCACCCTCCGCGGCAAAAGTCAGACCGCTCTTCTTGCCTTCAGCCAGCCGTTCCATCAGGTCCAGCGAAAAGGCGTCGACACGCAGAGACGGCAGGGAAACGTTGATATGCGGATAGCGCTCATGGATCTCCTGGATCAGTTCGAAGATCTGCGGATAATCGTTGGAGCTTAAGGATGAGAAGGACAATTCATCATAGCCCGTATTCTTCAGCAGTTCATCCGCCAATGTAAGCAGGTTGGCCTTGCTGCGCTGGCGCACCGGCCGATAGACCATACCGGCCTGGCAGAAACGGCAGCCGCGGATGCATCCGCGGAAGATCTCCAGAACCGCCCGGTCCTGTACCGTCTGCAGATAGGGAATGATCGGACTGGTCGGATACGGTACCTTGTCCATCTCTTCGCAGATCAGCTTGACGACCTTTTCCGGCACATCCGGCCGGTTCGGGCGGATGCTTGCGATCCTTGGCGTATGGTCGCAGCCCTCCGCGGGATGATCCTCATAGGTCACAGTGTAGAAGGCCGGCACATAGATCCCGGGGATCTTCGCCAGTTCCTCAAGGAACGCGCGGCGCGGCAGACCCTGGGCCCGATGCTTGCGGTAGGCTTCAAAGATGGATCCGAAGGCCACTTCACCCTCACCCATGTAGAAGAAATCGATGAAGGCCGCCAGAGGCTCCGGATTATATCCGGTAGAACCACCGGCACAGACCAGAGGATCATCATCCGTACGGTCCTTGGCAAAGATCGGGATGTCACCCAGATGGAGCATGTTCAGGATGTTCGTAAAGGACATCTCATACTGCAGGGTAAAGCCCAGGAAATCAAAATCCCGGATCCGGGTAAAGGTCTCCAGAGAATACAAGGGGATCTGATGCTGGATCATCTGCTCTTCCATGTCCGGCCAGGGAGCAAAGCAACGCTCCATATAGACGTCATCATACCGGTTGTAGTCATGGTACAAGACCTGCAGTCCCAAATGGGACATACCGATATCATACACATCCGGGAAGCAAAAACAAAAGCGGATCAGGTCATCCGTGATCTCCTTACGGACCATGTTGACTTCTCCGCCAATGTAGCGGGCCGGCTTTTGTACGGACAGCAGTACAGAATCAGGAATGTGTACCTGCATAGTGTTCGTGTTCCTCCGTTCAATGATTAGGAAAAAGGGCCTTATACAAGGCCCGTAGTCAATGGTTTTTATGAGCGGTAAAGGCTGCGCCAGTCCAGATCGCCCCGCTCCAGTGCCATGATCAGAGCTTCTGCCGTGGCAACATTGGTAGCGACCGGAATGTTATTGTTATCGCACATTCTAACGATTTCGATGAAGCTCTGGTTACGCTGCGGATCCTGACCGGGATCGCGCAGGAAAATGACCAGATCCATTTCATTCCCGTTGATCTGCGCGCTGAGCTGACGGTCTCCACCTAAATGGCCTGCCAGGGCCCGATGGATCCGAAGTCCGGTGACGTCCTCAACAAGCCGGCCTGTCGTGTCGGTTGCATAGATCTGGTGTTTACTGAGGATCGGACGATATGCGATGCAGAAATTCTGCATGAGTTTCTTTTTGTTATCGTGTGCGATCAATGCGATGTTCATGGGACACTCCTTTTGCTAAGCCATTCTGGACTCTGAATCGACCTTCAATACAAGACCGATACCGATCATACTCGCGATCAGGGAACTGCTGCCGTAACTGACGAACGGAAGCGGGATACCCGTATTCGGCAGCACACCTGTGCAAACACCGATATGGATCGCGGATTGAAAAATAAAGGATACTGCAACACCGATACAAAGCAGCCGGCCGAAGAAATCTGTGGCACGCTGCGCTATGATCATGATCCGGATGAAGACCAGAAGCACAAGGATGATGACTGTCATACATCCTACGAACCCCAGCTCTTCTCCGATGATACCAAAAATGAAGTCAGTCGTGGCGACAGGCACCGTTCCGCTGGAATGGAACAATCCTACGCCCAACAGGCCGCCGGAACCGACCGCGTTGGTGGACTGGATCGTCTGGAAAGCTTCGTCCAGACGGTAGTCCTCCGGATGCTGCCAGGCCTTGATACGCATGACCTGGTAATAGCCCAGGATCTTCGGGTTTTCACTCATGGCATCCGTATAGATCAGGATGACCAGAAGTGTTCCGATGATAACGCCCGGGATGATGTAACGCCAGCCCAGATTGCCGTTCAGCAACATGAAGAAAATGATGGAAACGACAACGACGGAGGTCGAAAGATCCGGCTCTTTATAGATCAGAAACAGCGGGATCACGACCAGGCCGGCAAGGACCGCCAGAATGATCAGATTATTGATCCGGTCCTGATACATGTTCAGGAACCAGGCCATGAACATGATGATGGCGATCTTGGCGAATTCGGAAGGCTGCAGCATGAAACCAGCAGGCAACAGGATCCAGCGACGGATCCCCGCCTCACTGCCAACGCCGATGAACAGGACCGCGATCAGCAGAAGCAAAACGCCGACATACAAAGGTATGACGAACAGTTTTAATTTATCATAATTCAGCAGCAGGATGAAGAATATGGCGACCAGACTGATGAAGAAGCCCAGGATCTGGCGCTTCATCATGGGGTCCAGAGAAAAGTGTTCCTGATCCAGACGCCAGCCGTCCGCACTGCCGATCATAATGATCCCGATGAAAATAAGACAGGCAACTTGCGCAAGGAGCAGAAAATCAATGTGTCGCAGGTTATTCTTATCGAACATTATAACTGTATCTCTCCTCCTTTTGCAAGACTTTCTTTACTTTATTCTTCATCATCTTCGGTTTCTTCGCCCTCTTCGCCTGCAGGTTTCGGTTCCTCCAGGTCATAATAGGCCTCGACCACCTCTTTGAAGACGGGCACAGCCATCGAAGAGCCATTACCGAAGGGGATGCAGATGGTCACGGAGATCTCCGGATCATCGATGTTCGTATAGCCGGTATACCACGAGTGGTCCGGATGGGCGGCAGATTCTTCCGCGGTACCGGTCTTGCCGGCCGTGGTGATGCCCATCTGGTCCAGGATCCCCAGGACTTCACCGGAAGACTGGGTGTTGACCAGACGCATGCCCTGCTTGATGATATCCAGGTTTTCCTTGGAAACATGGGCGTGGGACACCGGATGCGGATCCTTTTGCGACAGGATCTGCCCGTCCGCACTCTTGACCTGATCCACCAGATACAGGTCGTATACATCACCACCATTGGCTATCGTATTGGTATAGCGGTTGATGTTCGCAACGGAGAAGGCGTTGCCACCCTGCCCGATGGCGGATCGGACCGCATCTTCTGTGGACAGTCTGGGCGTGGCTTCCGGCAGTTCGATACCGGTCTCCGTTGCAAGACCCAGTTCCGTAGCAAAGTGGGCCAGTTTCTCAAGGCCGAACTGATCGTTGAAGGTCTTGTCCGGCAGCGGGTCACACAAGTGATAGCCTACATCGTAGAAGAAGTAGTTGCAGGATACCTTGATGGCGTCGATGACGTTGATGGTCCCGTGGGAGGTCTCGCTCCAACAGACAGGCTTCGCCACACTGTTGACGTTGGGATAGGCATAATCATCGTACACATAGTAATTGGTCGAGATATAGCCCAATTCCAGCGCAGTCGCGGCGGTACAAAGCTTGAATGTGGAACCCGGGGCACGCAGCTCCTGCAGCGCACGGAACATCATCGGCGCGGACTGGTCCGCCAGGATCCTCTGATAGTATTTAGGACTGTTCAGATACAGGTTGGTATCATAGGATGGATAACTGACGATGGCACGCACTTTACCGCTGTCACAGTCCGTAACGATCAGAGAACCGGAACAGGGGTCCAGATTGATGTCCGCAGGGGTGATCTCGTCGTTCTGGATCTTCATCAGAAGCAGGGACAGATTGCCCAGATTTCCCTCCGCGTACAGTTCGCGGGAACCATCGGAATTATCCAGAAACTCCAGATCATAGCACAGCAGGATGAAATCATGGACACTGAACAGATCCTTGGTCAGGACATTGGTGCAGACCAACTGTTCATAAGAGCGGTTGTGCCGGATCGCCTCCAGAATGGTATGGACGATGACGGGCAGGCCCTTCTCCGCCGGAGTGAATCCGTCTAGACCGAACTCCTCCAGGTCGAAATAACCGCTGTTGTAGCAATAGTCCAGGAATTCCCGGGCAGAAGCCACACCGCCGACATAGCGGACGTAGACTTCGGAATTATCATCATGATAGGCGTAATCAAGGTAGCCCTGATCCCGCATATACGCAACGATGAAGGTCAGATACTCCAGCATATCCTCCGGATAATAGGCCAGAATGGTGTCGGAATCCAGCAGATAATGCTCCAGTTCTGTGATCACCCGCTCCGCCTCTTTGTTGTAGACGTTCATGTAGCGGACTGCTTCAGGGTTCTTGCTGTCCTGGATCGTATACAGGTCAAAGAAACCGTTATTGACCAGGGCAACGATCACGTCCATGGCGGAATAGGACTCGTTGTTCTCCTGATGATAGCCGGTGATCTTCTCAAGAAGAAGTCTTTTGACGTTCTGATACAGAAGATCGTAGCATTCTTTCTGGAAGTCCGCGTCGATGGTCAGGATCAGGTCATTGCCCTTGGCAGGATGGACGACGGTCTCTTCCTTCAGACGTTCGCCCGTGCGGCCGGAATATGTCACGGCAACGGTACCCTTGACACTGCGCAGTTCTTCCTCGTAGGCAGATTCCAGGCCGGCCTTGCCGATGATATCGGTCTCGGTATAGCCCTTGTCCTTGTTGCGCTCCAGCTCTTCTTCGGAGATGCGGCCGGTGTAACCGATGATATGGGCAAAATACTTGCCCTGGGGATATGTACGGGTGTATTCTGTTTCGACATAGAAGCCCACATAACGGTCTGACTGTTCCAGAACCACCGCCTGTGTCTTTTCAGAAATGTTTTCCGCCACCAGGACCGGTTCTTCCGGATTCCAGCGGTTCTGGAAAAAGACATAGCGAATGTTCATCAGGACCAGGACTGTTTCCATGGGCAGCGTCGGATCGATCTCGAAGGTGATGTCCCGCATGCGATAATAGGCATCTTCCGCGGTGGACTTGGCCTGCTCTTCTGTCAGATCCGCCCGCTTCGTCCCGAAGATCTCGGCCAGGAAATTCAGCCGGGCTGTTCCGGTAGGATTCGCGTACCGGTCGGTGAAATAAAAGCCGGTATAAGGGTCATAACGGATCGGAAGATCGTTGGAGATGGCCAGTTCCTCATGGTTTTCTTCGAGGGTGTCCAGAAGATCCAGCAAAGAATCATTGAGGGATGGTGTATCGCTGTCGGTCTTGTAATATAAGGACTTGGAGGTGGTATTGACCGCCAGAGGTCTTCCATAGCAATCGTAGATATTGCCGCGGGCACCGCCGATGGAGAATTCCTCGACTGTATCCTCGTACATCCGCTCTGCATACTCTTCCTCGTTGAGGATCTGCATGATATACAGGTTGCGAATCAGACCGGCGAACATGGCCAGGACCACCAGGAGCGTCCAAAGCATGCGGTTGCCCAGAGTCCGGCGTAAAAACAATCCGATCTGCTTCATGAATCTACCTCTTCCCGCTGCATCAGGTTATGGGAGATGACTTCCTTGATGCGGAAACGTTCCAGGACGCGGCAGACCGCGGCAATGATGCAGTACAATGGCAGGATGAAGAAGGAAGTATAGGATGCTTCCGGAACGATGATCTTGCGCAGATAATACAGGATGTCTGTCTGTCCATGCAAGAAAGCCAGGAAGAAATAATTGACCAGTCCATAGACCAGATCCCCGACCAGGATGAACAGAAAAAGACTGGTCAGGTTCGAACGGTGCAGGCCCTTTCTGGCCTGACCGCTGATCTGCCCGATCAGGAAGTATAATAAGGCATAGTAACCGATCGAACGGAAAAACAGCACGTCCTGGGTCAGTCCGACAAAGAAACCGTTCCAGCGTCCGGTCTTGGTACCCTCACACAGGGCAATGGACATGACGGTGATCAAGGAAAGGTTCGGAATGATACCGTTGATGCGGATATGTGTCAGAAGTGTGGATTCCAGAAGCACGATCAGGAAGGAAAGAAAGAAAAGGAGGAGCTTTCTCATGGTGCAGGCACCTCCTCAGTCTCGGCCTTCATATCTTCCTTCCAGAGTTCCGTGATGATCAGCACGTAGGACAGACCCTGGGTATCGGAAGCGGGTTTCAGGTAGGCTGTATTGGTCAGACCGTTTTCAGAAGGCTGGATCTCCGTGACCGTACCGATCAAAAGTCCCGGTGGATAGATCTCGCCCAGGGCAGAGGTTACGATCTCGTCCCCCACTACCAGATCGGTCTCATTGGGATCGAACTCGATCATGCACAGACCGGAGCTTTCCAGTTCTGTAGCACCGGAAACATTGACGATGCTGCGGTTCAGCCGGTTGACTTCGCCGAAGATCCGGCTTTCACTGTTGATCAGCGTCGTAACGACGGCATAATGCTCATAGACCTTGGTGATACGGCCCAGAAGACCGCCGGATGCCAGTACCGGCATATCCTTGCTGATACCGTCGGCCATACCCTTATCGATGATGAGGGAATCATACCAGTTGTTGTTGGAAAGACCTACGATCTGCGCGCCGGTCTTGGGATAGGCTTCATAATAATGATCCAGTTCGTACAGCGCCAGGATCTCCTCGCTCTGGACGACCTCAGTCTTCAGCGTGGTATTCTCGTAGACATAGTACTCCAGCTCTTCCGTCAACCGCTGGTTCTCTTTCTCCAGCGAACGGATCCGCTTTAATGTAGTCACTGTATCGCCGATGAAGTTCTCGACGCTTAAGTACATTTTCTGGAAAGGATGTGCGATCCTTCCGTAGAAGGTGTGCAATGGTTCGATGGACTGTCCGAGGATGATCGTAATGAACAGACAGATCGCGCAAACAACAGCCACGGCAGCCAACCGGTGTTTGGTCGACATTTTCAGCGGCGTGCGGTCCTGGATCGTCTGAATGGCATCCGTACCAGGCAGGAACCTGCTCCTCCATTTGATTTTCTGTCTATGTATTTTCTTCATGAATCGTTCCTTTGACAAGGATCCTTATTGCAGCAAGTCTGAATAAACCCCGTTCCATGCGGAAGGATCCTGCATGACCTTCTGGACGCCGCGGATCACGGCGTCCGAAGTATGCTTTGCTATTTTGATATTTAGATGTGTTCTTTCTTCAATGAGCTCGAGAAGGCCGCGCATCTGGACAGCACCGCCGGTGGCGATGACACCGTTCTCGATCAGATCGGAAGCAAGTTCCGGAGGCGTCTGCTCCAGGACCTGGTAGATGCAGTCGACCATTTCATTGACCACCGGCCGGATCGCTTCCCGCATTTCTTCTGTGGTAACTACAGCGGAATCCGGCATACCGGTCTTCATATTGCGGCCGTTCAACGTGACCTGATCGATCTCCATATCCTGCGGCAGGAGACTGCCGATGCGCAGCTTGGCGCGCTGTGCGGTGGTGATATCGATCATGATCCCGTATTGCTTGCGGACATATTCAACGATCTGCCGGCTCAGTTCCCGGCCACCCTTATGCAGGGATCCGGAACAGACAAGACCGCCCAGAGAAAAGACACCGGCCTGGGTATTGCCGCCGCCGATATTGATGACCATGGTGCCCACGGGTTCCAGGACCGGAAGCCCTGCCCCGATGGCAGCCGCCAAAAGCTCATCGATGAAATACAAGCCTTTTTCGTTGAAGCCGGCCTGGATGCAAAGGTCCCGGATCGCTTTACGCTCGATCACGCTGCTGCCGTGGGGGATCGCCATCAACAGGTCCGGATGCAGCAAAAAGCTGAAGGGCTGATAATGGCGGACGATGAAGCCCAAGGTCTCCCTGGCCGTGGTATAATCCAACGCTCCGTTTTCTTTGACGAACAACTGCATATAGCGTTCGGTATCGAGAGAAAGAAGCTTTTCAGCCCGTGTTCCGATGGCGGCGATGGACTCTGTCCCGCGTTGGAACACGATGATGTTCGGCTCGGTTATGATCGCGCTGCTGGGCGTATAGATGCGAATGAAGTTCGTGCCCAGATCGATACCAAAATCCTTTGCTCCTAACAAATGATCACCTCATAGCGGGTCCTGCACATGCAGATGCCCGTGCTCTTTCATAGAATAATAAATACCATTGCCGATCACGATGTGGTCCAGCAGACGGACCTCCATCAATTGACCGGCTTCCGCGAGGCGCTGTGTGGTCTCGATATCCTCACGGCTCGGGGTCGGATCCCCCGAAGGATGGTTGTGCAGTATGATAAAGTATACTGCCTTGCAGGCCATGGCAGCGGCCATGATGTCCCGGGTACAGACCAGCGCCTGCTGGATCGTGCCGACAGACAATGTCTTGTCAGCCAGAAGCATGCCCCTGTTATTGAAATACAGGACACGCACGGTCTCCTGCTCCAGATACCGCATGGACTCCATGCAGAAATCTGCGACGGAAGCCGGATCCTGGAAGGATACATGCTCCAGGGCTTTGGCGGAAGCGATGCGGATGGAGATCTCCAGGACCGCTTTCAGCTGGATGGCGTGGACACGACCGATCCCCCGCAGTTTGGACAACTCCTCCAAAGGCATGAGCAATAACGCGGATAAAGGATCGTTCGCGCCGGCGGTATGGGCAGCTGCAGAAGCAGCGGCGAGGGCCCGGCTGGCGACTTCTGTAACGCGCTCTCCCCGGGTACCGGAGCGCAAAAGGACCGCCAACAGTTCAGCATCAGAAAGGACCCCGGGACCCAGCCGCTCCAGTTTCTCGTAGGGACGCTCGCTCTCCGGGAGGTCTTTCATGGTCAGATTCTTTTCTTGCAGCATCTTCGTTCTCCTTTTTCATTTCTAACGAAGATGCCGGTATTCGGATTACAGGTCGAATTCGATATGGCGGTGTGACAAAGGCAGCTGGCGCAGCCGGACACCGGCCATATTCAACATTTTTTTGGAGGCGATCACATCAGTTGTATCGGCATACTTGTCATCCTGATAGACGACCTCCCGGATCCCGGACTGGATGATGGCCTTGGCACAATTGCTGCAGGGGAACAACGATACATAGATCGTGGCGCCGCGCAACGATGGACCGGCATGGTTCAGGATCGCGTTCAGCTCCGCATGGCAGACATACAGGTACTTGGTGTCCAGCGGGTCGTCCGCGGTACGATCCCAGGGCAGCTCATCATCACTGCAGCCGGTGGGCATTCCATTGTAGCCCATGGAAAGGATCCGATGATCTTCGCTGACGATGCAGGCACCGACTTGTGTGTTTGGATCTTTACTGCGCATGCCGGATAAAATAGACACGCCCATGAAGTATTCATCCCAGGAAATATAATCTTGACGTTTCACTTGTAGGAGCCTCCTCATCTGCATAGTAATACATTCAATATTATACTGCAAAGAGCGCTTGATTGCAAGGAATATCCAACGATGAAAAAAAGGATGAAAAGATGTGATCAAAAAAAAGGAAAAGCCGGACTCATGGCAAATAAGATAATAACAAGAACTATACACAGGAGGTATATTCTATGATTCAAATCATATCTGGCCGTGAAGGTACCGGCAAAACCAAGAATCTCATAGATATGGCCAACAACTTAATGAAGGTCACCGACGGGCACATCGTCTATGTCGATATCGACCACAGTCACATGCACAACCTCAGCTATAATATCCGTCTCGTCAATGTCGATGACTATCCGCTGGATTCCAACCGTGAATTCTTCGGCTTCGTCTGCGGTATTCTCTCTCAGGATTATGATATTAAAACTATCTTCATCGACGGTCTTCTGAAAAACGCGAAGATCGATCCGGCCCGTGTGGACACGCTCATCCATAAAATCGAAAAGGTTTCCGAGAAGAACCACGTCGATTTCATCATCAGTGTCTGCGCTGATGCGGAAGAACTTCCGGAAAGCGTACGGCCCTATATCATCTAAGCTTTATTCCAACAACAAACAAGGCACGCTCCCCTCTTTCGGGATCGTGCCTTTATTTTTATTCTCTTTCAGGAAGCAGGTTTGCTTCGACCAGACCCAGAAGAACGTTCCAGACGCGTTTCATGCTTTCCGGATCAGGTTTGCCATCGGCCATATCTACGCCGATGCTGATGGCATCCATACCTTGGATAGCTTCTACAATGACCATGCAGGCGTTCTCGCTATGGATCGCTCCGGTGTCCGGGCGGGATCCATTCTGCTTTTCATATACGATGCAGTATTGCTCCAGGATATCACTCTCATTCTGGTGCTTCCAGCAGGGAAAATCACCGAAGGAACGGAAATTCAGCCGGTTCATTTCAGCCAGGAGTTCCCACTTCTCACGCAGGGCATCCTTCTGCCCATCGTCAAAGCTGCGGACGGAAACCTCGATCTCGAAACGATCCTTGCGGGATACGATCATACGCATGTTGCAGGAGGTCTCCACCATCTGGTCCTGGTCCGGATCCATGTTGATGACACCATTCGGTGCCAGGTTCAGGAAGCTCAGGATCCGGCCGGTCTCGTCCATGGACATGGGCGTCCAATAGGGAATATGCTCCACGCCTGTGGGATAGTGGACCTCGATCCGCGCACCGGGGTCAGTTGTACTGAAGCGTTTTGCCAGATCCTCACCGAACCACCAGCATCCACGGTCCAAATCGGCCTTTTTATCCTCGCGGATCCATAATCTCGCGTAGCATTCAGAAGGAATACCACTGTAGGGAGAACCGCCGGAGATCTCGACCAGCTGTGTCTCAATGGAATAATTGTACCAGTTGAAAAGAAATTCACCCATTAGCTTGATGGCGTTGCCGCGGTTGAAATGGATGTCTCTGGCACCGTGGCCGCCCTGCAGTCCGAAGATACGCACTTCCACCGGGATCATATGGTTCATGACCTGGGTACGGTAAATGTCGGTATCGAAAACAAGACGCACCAGTCCGCTGCAGGAAGAGATGACGTATCTTTCGCTTGTACCGTCCAGATTGATCATATAACGGGATGTCAGCTGCTTAAAATCAAATTTCGGAAGAGATGCCCGTCCGTCTGCACCGATCTTTGTGGCCAGAATTTCCAAAGCAGGACAGGGATCCGGTGCACCGATGATCGCTTCACACATGAATGCCAATGCCTGCCGGCTGCTGCCCTGCAGCAGTACCTTGCCGGTCTTTGTGGGATAATGGACTGCCGGTTTACGGATCAGAATATTACCGGCTGCATCCTGGATGCAGACCAGTTTCTTTTCCTCCGCAAGATGGATCAGTTCCTCTCTGAACGCCTGCTCATCTGCGTTTGTCAATAAAAAATCATAGGGATCTTTCATATGCGTTCGTGTCCTTCCCGCAACTCGCCAAAAGGTAGCGTGTTCATTGCTTCCGGCCAGTCAGCATAAAAATGATGTGCAAACAGATACGATAAGGGTTCGATCCTCTCCCGGAAGACAAGCTCGTGTGCCAAGAGCATCTGTCCGACAGCAGGATCCTTTTTGTTACCATATTTCGGGTCTCCATAGATGGGAAACCCCTCAAAACTTAATTGTGCGCGGATCTGGTGCGACCGCCCGGTGATCAACCGGATCTCCACAAGGGAAAGATCCTGCTGTGGGTCGGTCTGTACCGTCCGTACCTTGCTGTGCACCTGCCTGGCATCACCCGGGTGTGCACTGCCCAGTTTCACTTTGTTACGTACGGTGTCCTTTTCGAAGGCATGGACCAGATCGGTCCACTCCTTCCAGGCAGGACGGCCGTGTACGACAGCATAATAGTACTTCTCCAGCCCGCCGGAACGGATCATTTCTGAGAGCGCCTGCTGTGCCATTAGGTCCTTGCCCATGACCACCAGGCCACATGTATTGCGGTCCAGTCGGCTGACAACACCAGGTTGAAAACCGGCAGAACGCGCAAGTCCGTTTTGGTAAAGGTATTCCCGGCCCAACTCCGTCAAAGAAACCGCATCCGAGCTGTCCTTCTGGGACAGCATGCCCACAGGCTTGTTGAAGATGATGATGTGCTGATCTTCATAAACGATGGGCGGCAGCGGCATGGCGGAAATGATACCAGTAGAAGGCACCGGTTCTTGTGCATACCCAAAGGATGAGGCCTGCTCGTCCGTCAGATATACGCGGAGCTCATCCCCCTCCTTAAGGAGGATCGCCCCATCGCGGACCCGCGTTCCGTTGATACGAAACCCGTTACCGCGCAATTGTCTGTGCAGGAACGCATCCGGCATATGCGGATACTGCTTGTGTACGTACCTGTCCAGCCGACGTCCGGCCTCAGTCGCAGAAATCCGAAAAACTTGCATAGCCAAAAGCTCCTGACAGAAAGAATTGAAAGAGGGATAAGCGTTTTGAATAACTTATCCCCTTTATTACGGATTGATTCAATTATATATCGAAAATATTTTTATTGCAATATTCTGTCATTTCAAGTCGATTCCGAAGAAACGGACTGCGTTATTGTAACAAATACCCGTGATTATATCTTTCAGAGCCTTCTCGTCTTGTGGATATTCGCCATTTTCCACCCACGTTCCGATCAGATCACACACGATCCTTCGGAAATATTCATGACGGAAATAGGATAAAAAGCTTCGAGAATCTGTCAACATGCCAATAAACTGTCCTAAAACACCCACATTGGCGAAGGTACGCAGCTGCTGACGCATGCCATCGATGTGATCATTGAACCACCAGGCGGAACCCAGCTGGATCCGGCCCGCGGTCTCACCGGCAAAGCAGCCGCCGACAGTCAATAAGGTGTAGTTATCGTTCGGATTCAGGCTGTACAGGATAGTCTTCGGCAGACGGCCACCTGCCTGCATAGCATCCAACAGGCCACCCAGACGTTCTGCCAGATGGACATCCAGGATCGCGTCATTGCCGCAGTCCGGTCCCAGCTTGTTGAAAAGCTTGCTGTTTACATTGCGCAGGGCCGCCATATGCAGCTGCATGGTCCAGTCATGGGCCTCATATTCCTGGGCCAGGAGGATCAAAAGCCAGGTCCGGTACTGATCCCGTTCTACGGCGGTCAGCGCGGCTCCCGCAAGAGCCTTGCGGAAGATCTGGTCGGCTTCTTCTTCAGTCGCCGGTGCGAAAGGCGCGTAATCCAGGCCATGGTCAGAGATGCGGCTGCCACGGGCATGGAAGTACTCGATGCGCTCATGCACGGCCTCCTTCAGCTGGGCGGCAGTCTCCACCGGATGCCCTACCACTTCAGCCAGCTTGCCAATGTAGGCAACAAAACCAGGCTTCGTGATCTCGACCAGACGGTCCGGACGGAAGGCAGGCACGACGGTGGCGGACATGGTCCCCTGCTCCGCGATCAATTTGTGATACCGCAGATCATCGATGGGATCGTCCGTGGTGGCGATCAGGGAAACATTGCTCATGCGGATCAGTTCACGGCAGGAAAGATCCTTCAAACGGGCGTTGGCCTTTTCCCAGATCACAGGAGCGGTCTCTTCAGAGAGGGTCTCCTCGATGCCGAAATAATGCTTCAGTTCCAGGTGCGACCAGTGATACAGCGGGTTGCCGATGGCCTGCGACAAAGCCTTCGCATAGGCCAGGAACTTGTCATAATCGGAACCATTGCCGGTGATGAGTTCTTCCGGTGTACCTACTGCGCGCATGATACGCCATTTGTAATGGTCACCATAGAGCCATACCTGGGTGATATTGTCATAGTGGATGTCTTCGTAGATCTCTTTGGGACTGATATGACAATGATAGTCATAGATCGGCAGGTTCTCTGCGTACTCGTGGAACAAACGCTGTGCAGTTTCGGTCTGCAGAAGAAAATCAGGGGACATAAATGTTTTCATAAGTCGACTCCTTTAGAAACAGTTGATTTCAGCAAGGTACCACGTCCTCAAGGGGACGCAGGAACCACCTGCCACCAGTAAAATCAGGCATCGCCTGCGGCGCGCCGCCCTGGGCGATGGAGATCTCAGACAGGACCGAGACGGCCATCCAGGTCGCACCATCATACACGTCGATTGGCACATCCGTGCCATCACGTACCGCATCGATGAACGCGCGGTAACAGAAATAGTCCATACCGCCATGACCCGCGGCAAGCACCTCCGGAGTCACCTGCTTCCAGATCTCCGGCAGATATTGGTCTTCGTAATCTTTGGCATTGTTCAGGAATGCTTCATAAGACTTGGCCGTTTCCCAGAAGGATTCCGGATGCACGTCCTCCAGGAAGACCGTATTCGTGTTCTGTTCATACAGGCCCTTGGTACCGCGCACGGTAAAGTCCCTGGCGTAGAAACGTGGCAGCGTGGTATCCAACCGAAGAGTGATCGTCTCCCCACCGGCACAGGTCAGGATCGTGGTAACGATATCGCCCTGTTTGAAGTGCACGTTCCGTGCGGATTCCGGCAGTTTTCCGGCTTTGTCCTGTTTTTCAGCATAAGCCTTCAGACCCTCGGCTCTGGATGCGACAGAAACAACAGAAACGATCCGGTTGCCCCGGTTGATGCCTAAAAGACGGGATATGGGGCCAAGTTCATGGGTCGGATAATTCTCCAGGCAACGGTTCTGGTAGTTCTTGAAACGATAGTGGCGGTTTTCGATACCGTAGAGGATCTCCTCCCGCAGATCATGGGCGTAGGAACCCTGCATATGTACGATGGTCCCGAAAAGCCCGGCGCGGGCCATGGACGTGGCCAGAAGTTCCTCTTTACCATAGCAGCAGTTCTCCATGAACATGTACTGCATACCGGTGCGCTCTTTCGTTTCGACCAGACGATGCAGTTCTTCCATGGAATTGACACTGCCCACTTCGCTGCCGACCGCGGCGCCATGCTCCATCGCGTAGATGGCGATCTCCGTGTGGAATTCCCATCCGGTGAAGATCAGAACCGCGTCCGGTTTAGCAGTATCGATCATCACGCGATAGTCCGTGAAACCCAGAGGCGCCGGACGTCCGGCATCCGTGACGATCTGGATTCCTGCCTGCACCCGGTCCTCGTAAATATCGCAGACCGCGCTGATCTCCACATCGTCCATGGCCAGCAGGACCTGTTTGAGGATCCCCTGCCCGCGGCAGCCCAGACCGGCTAATCCTAATCGAACCATTTGGTTACCTCCCAAAATAACTCTTGACAGTTATGGCAGAATATTGTAAACTATATAAGCTTTCAAGCTTCCGTGGCTCAGCAGGTAGAGCGACGCACTCGTAATGCGTAGGTCACCGGTTCGAATCCGGTCGGGAGCTTTTTTTATTTCTTAAGCCGGCTGTTTCAGCCGGTTTTTTATTGCTTAAAAGCTGTAAGAAAGTTCTGTACGTTTTCCTCGATCGGACCATTGAAAACGGAGGATCCGGCAACGATGATATTGGCACCGGCATCCAGCACCGTCTGCACATTATCGACCTTGATTCCGCCATCCACCTCGATGTCCAGGTCCGGGCATTTTTCATGCAGCATCTGGATCTTTCCGGTCATTTCGGGAATGTACTTCTGCCCTCCAAAGCCGGGATGCACCGTCATGATCAGGACCATGTCCACTATGTCCAGCACAGGCTCGATGGCCGACAGGGGTGTTTCCGGATTCAGAGATACGGCCGCCCGTACGCCCTGCTGGTGGATCAACTGCACTACAGAACGGGGATCCGACACCGTTTCGATATGGAAGGTGATCCCGTCCGCACCGGCATCCGCGAACCGCGGAATGTACTTTTCCGGATCAGAGATCATCAGGTGTACGTCGAAGAACTGGTCGCTGACAGGCCGGATCGACTCGATGATCGGGAAACCGAAGGACAGGCTGGGCACGAAATGCCCGTCCATCACATCGATATGCAGCCAGGTGGCACCAGCCTTTTCCGTGCTGCGGATCTGATTGCCCAGGTCGGCAAAATCCGCGGACAAAATCGAAGGTGCAAGAATACGTTTTTTCATCATGCCTTCTCCCCTTCAAGCCGCTGCAGAAGTTGGATGCCCTCCTGCCAGCTTGTGATATAATAATCGGCCTCTTTCACAAGGTCTGCCTTGTCGGATGCCTGGGACGCATCCTCGAACGCACAGGTGACACAGCCTGCCGCATTTGCAGAACGGATCCCTTTCAGGATATCTTCAAAGACGATGCACTCCTCCGGACGGACGCCCGCGATCGAGGCTGCCTGCAGGTAGATATCCGGCGCACCCTTGCCGATATCGGCCATGGCTGCGTCTGTAAAACCGGTGAACAGGTCGTAAAGGCCGTGCCGTTCCAGGACCGCCTTGGTCAGGACTTGCGTGGAAACAGTGGCCAGGACGATGGGCAGTCCTGCATCCTTACAGAATCTGAGCATATCACCGGCCCCGGGCTTTAAATCGATGGCATGGCCATACTCCCAGGCTGCCATCTCGTTCCATTCCCGGAACAGTTCCTCCATCGTCATATCCAGGCCCAGATAGGAGATCGTAAACTCCGCGGCCTGCCGATAATTGACATCCTTCAAGGCGCGTATATAGTTTTCGTCCTCAGCAAAGCCGTGACGCGCAAGAAAGCTGCGATCCACGCGCTCCCAGACGCCCATCGAGTCGATGAGCGTTCCATCGAGGTCGAAGATCGCAGCTTTGATCTTAGATAACACCTTTTTTCAGGATCACATTGGCGTACAATGCGGTCTCACTGGACATGATGACGACATAGGAATTCTCCCGTGTACGATCATAGAAAGAGAAACGTTCGATGTTTTCGACGGCATCGCCACCGCGTTCGTCGTACTTCGCGATGATCTCCTTGTAGGTATCCCAGATGGGGGTCTCGACCGTATCACCCGGTACGACTTCCATCAGAGCGACAGGTTTCTCAACGTACGGATCCAGCGGCATGACCTGCAGGATCGCATCCAGGATCTCCGGAACACCATGTCCATCCAGACGGACAATACGCTTTGCCAGGTTTTCTCCGGGGAAGTTACCATCGCCAATGGTAAGCTCGTCGCCATGGCCCATTTCAGAAAGGATCTTCAGCAGTTCCGGTGACAGGATCGGCGGGATTCCTTTTAACATAAATCAGTTCCTCCTTACAAGGTTTTTCTTGCCTCAAGTATACTCAAAACAGGATCAAAAGTAAACCCTGTTTTTAAGCCGGATTCAGAGAAGCATCGATGGCACTGGCAGCGGTCTTGCCGGCACCCATGGCCAGGATGACCGTGGCCGCACCGGTCACAGCATCACCGCCGGCATAGATACCGGGCCGGGATGTCAGACCTGTTTCATCCGCTACGATACCGCCCCACCGTTGTGTATCCAGGCCTTCAGTAGTAGAAGTGATCAGCGGGTTCGGGGACGTGCCGATAGCGATGATGACGCAGTCCACATCCAGGGTGAATTCAGAACCGGGCATCTCCACAGGTCTGCGACGGCCGGAGGCATCCGGTTCGCCCAGTTCCATGCGGATGCAGGTCATGGCACGTACATTGCCGTTTTCATCCGCCAGGATCTCCACAGGATTGTTCAGCAGGCGGAAATCGATACCTTCTTCCTTCGCGTGTTCGAACTCTTCACGACGGGCCGGCAGTTCTTCTTCGGAACGACGGTACACAACGTAGACCTGCTCAGCACCCAGACGCATGGCGGAACGGGCCGCGTCCATGGCGACATTGCCACCGCCCACGACGGCGACCTTCTTCGCGTGCATGATGGGGGTCGTACTGTCATCACGGTAGGCCTTCATCAGATTGACACGGGTCAGGAATTCATTGGCGCTGTAGACGCCCTTTAAGTTTTCACCGGGGATATTCATGAAACGCGGCAGGCCGGCACCGGAGCCGATAAAGACGGACTCGAAGCCCTGCTCCAGCAGTTCGTCGATGGAAAGGACTTTGCCGATGACCATATTGGTCTCGATCTTGACGCCCAGCTGTTTCAGCGTTTCTACTTCTTTGCGGACGATCTCCTTCGGCAGACGGAACTCAGGAATACCGTAGACAAGAACGCCGCCGGGGGTATGCAGTGCTTCAAAGATCGTTACATCGTAGCCCTTCTTGACCAGATCACCGGCACAGGTAAGACCGGAAGGACCAGAACCGATCACAGCGACCTTGTGGCCGTTGGACTCAGGCTTCTTGACTTCAGCGGCAGGCTGCGCATTATGGTAATCAGCGGCGAAGCGTTCCAGCCGGCCGATACCGACAGGCTCGCCCTTGATGCCGCGGACACACTTGGATTCACACTGGGTCTCCTGCGGACATACGCGGCCGCAGACAGCGGGCAGTGAACTGGATTCAGAAATGATCTGGTAGGCTTCTTCAAACTGGCCTTCCGCCATCTTCGCGATAAAATCTGGGATGCGGATCTGCACCGGGCAGCCGGATAAACAGGGCCGGTTTTTGCAGTTCAGGCAGCGCTTTGCTTCATCGATGGCGATCTCCGCCGTATATCCCAAAGCTACTTCTTTGAAATTCCGATTGCGGACCTGCGGGTCCTGGGAAGGCATCGGATTCTTAATGGGAGACATATTCGGCATCACTGCACCTCCTTCTGAAACAAGTTGCAGGTTTCTTCATAGGCATGCCGCTCAAATTCCTTATAGGCCGCGCCACGCTGCATCGCTTCGTCAAAATCGACCTCGAATCCATCGAAATCCGGTCCGTCCACACAGGCGAACTTCGTCTTGCCACCAACGGTAAGACGGCAGCAGCCGCACATACCGGTACCATCGATCATGATCGGGTTCATGCTGACAACAGTCTTGATATTGTACTGTTTCGTAAGCTTGACGACGAATTTCATCATGATCAGCGGACCAATGGCGATGACTTCATCATACTGGTTTCCGGCCTTGATCAGGTCTTCCAGGGCTGCTGTGACGACGCCCTTGGTGCCATAGGATCCATCGTCTGTCATCACGCGCAGTTCCGTACTGGCCGCCCGGAATTCCTCCTCCAGGATCAACAGGTCCTTATTGCGGAAGCCGATGATGGAATGGACTTCGGCGCCCTGCTCATGCAGCTTCTGCGCTACGGGAAGCGCGATGGCGCAGCCGACGCCGCCGCCCACGACGGCGACCTTTTTCAAGCCTTTTGTCTCGGTAGGCTTACCCAAAGGACCGACAAAATCAGGGATAGAGTCCCCAACGTTCAGCTGGTTGAGTTTGTATGTGGTCGCACCTACGATCTGAAAGATGATGCGGACGGTCCCCTTGTCACGATCATAGCCTGCGACAGTCAACGGGATACGCTCTCCCTCATCTTCACATCTAAGGATGATGAACTGGCCCGGTTCAGCCTTGCGGGCCACAAAAGGTGCTTCGATATCCATCAATGTGACGGTAGGATTCAACACTTTTTTGTTAACGATGCGAAACATCGGAGCATGACCTCCTTATATAATAATATAAAAGAATTATAGAGTCTCACACCTGTTTTGTCAAATTGAATCGTTGCTTTTTCTCTGCACCTAAAGTATAATAATACGGCAGATGATACTTGAACCTAATATCGGAGGTATCTATGGTTTCATATCAAATTGAAGACGTCAGAAGCTTCATGAACCACCTGCTCCGCCAGTCCACCTTTGACGGCTGGGAGGTCCGCGAAGTCAAATTGCATACCATGATCCGGTACCAGATCACCGGAGATCTGAACCAAAGCTTTTTCACAGAAGAAGAACTGCAGGACATGGATCGTTCCTATTGCCTGTGGGAAGACCTGAAAAACACGATCTTCAGCCTCATCAAGGGCCATAAACAGCCCACGCTGATGCAGATTACCCTGGCTTTTCCCAAGGCCCAGGTCACCGAGGTCCCGACAGACGCGGTGGAATCCTTCCTGCTGAACATCCATTTCGAGGACAACGCACTGTCCTTGATCACGGCGGTTTCCATGCGCTCCTTCACCATGGACCGATCCGCGGAACAATACTGGGACCGTTATATTGGAACATTTCTTGAAAAGAATGAGATTGTTAGCACTCTATCATAATGAGTGCTAGTTTTTTATTGACAAGTACCTTGCCAAGGAGTACAATACTGTTATCAATATTACTTAGGAGGTCGATCTTTCATGATCAAAAAAGAAGGAAATCTCTCCATCGACAGCGAGAACATATTTCCTATAATCAAGAAATGGTTGTATTCTGATCAGGACATTTACGTCCGTGAACTTATCTCCAATGGTGCCGACGCCATCCAGAAGCGCAAAAAGCTTTCCATGCTGGGTGAGGTCGCATCCGATGAAAACGTCGATTATAAGATCCAGGTTACGCTGGACCCCGAAGCAAAAACCATCACCTTTTCCGATAATGGTATCGGCATGACCGCCGATGAAGTCGAAAAATATATCACGCAGATCGCGTTCTCTGGCGCTACGGAGTTCCTGGAAAAGTATAAGGATTCCGGCGAGGATACGATCATCGGTCATTTCGGCCTGGGCTTCTACTCCGCTTTCATGGTCTCTTCTCTGGTCGAGATCGAGTCCTTGTCTGCTTTGGAAGGTGCGGAGCCTGTCCATTGGACCTGCGACGGTTCTTCTACCTATGAAATGACCGAAGGCAGCCGCACAGAGGTCGGTACCGATATCATTCTGCACATCAACGAAGATAGCGAGAACTATCTTGATACCTGGGAGATGCGCAAGATCATCGAGAAGTACTGCTCTTTCATGCCAGTGCC
>CADBPG010000006.1 GCA_902796435.1 uncultured Eubacteriales bacterium
CATGGCGCTGGCCATTGCATTTCCTGAAGCCCAGGTCTGCCTGATGGACGCGACGGGGAAAAAGGTGCGGTTCCTGGAGATGACGGCCTCTGAACTGGGGTTGAAAAATGTGACGGCTGTGCAGGGGCGCGCGGAAGAAATGGCGCATGATCCCGCCTACCGGGAGCAGTTCGACCTGGTCACATCCCGGGCGGTGGCGGCTTTACCCGTGCTTCTGGAATACATGGCCGGTTTTGTGAAACCCCAGGGACAGATCGCAGCCTATAAGGGCCCTTCTCTGGAAGAAGAAATGCAGGCCGCAGCCGGTGCGATCAAGACCTTAGGCCTGACACCGGAAAACAAGCAGGTGTTCCAGATCGCCGACCAGCAGCACACGGTCGCGGTCTTTGTCAAGAAAAAAGCGCTCGCGGACCGGTATCCCCGGCCACAAGCGCAGATTCGTAAAAAAGCATTGTAAAGACGCTCATCCAGGGCGTCTTTAATTGATCAGTTCGTCCGCAAGGGAGCGTTTCGGGACATAGTGGGTATCCTCCGCGTCCCGATAATAGTTGGTCTCCCCGTTTTGGACATCGACAAGAACGATGTTCTCGTCCGGCTTGCCGAAGGCGACGATCAGCAATGGATGCAGGTTTTCCGGCAAGGAAAGCACTTGCCGCACGGCTTCCGCCGTGAAATTGCCGATCATGCAGCCACCCTTGCCCGCTTCGACGGCAGCCAGCAGCATGGTCTGTGCAACGATGCCCACGTCCTTCATATAGCGAGTCAGGCTCGGATCGATCTGGTCATCCTGGCAGATGACGATGAAAGCCGTAGGCTCCTTGCCCGGACGCGGCAGCGTGGTCGGCTGCAGGGCTCTTGCCCAACGGGTCTCGGCCTGGATCTTGGCGACTTCCTCTTCCTCCCATGCCAGATAGTATTTCAAAGGCTGTTTGTTGACACTGGAAGGGCAAAGCCGCGCATGGTCCACATAGTCCTCCAGTTCGGCACGAGTAAAATGATAGGTATGATCATAACCACGGTAGCTACGGTTTTTCAAAACAAGATCTTTTAACATTGTATTACCCCTGAAGTCCACGGGACTGACGGTCCATATCTTCCACGACGATATCAAAGATCTCGCCCAGAGAAGCGGCGTATTCCAGGATCTCCCAAGGACGGTTGGTGTGGAAGTGGATCTTGATCAGATCCTCATCACCGACGGCCAGCAGGCTGTCACCCTCGAAGTGCTCAATGATATAATCATTGATCTCGTCTTCATCCAGATCATGACCTTCGATCAGCATCTGCGTATCATAGCGGAATTCTAACATGGCTCTTTAAGTTCCTTCCTATTATAATATGGTTTCCATTCCGACCTTGTACGGTTTCAGACCGCAGTTTTCATAAAACTGCATGGCCGTCGGGTTACAAGACCAGACATTGAGCGTTACATTGTAGCAGCCGATGGACTTGGCATACGCCAGGACGTACTCATATAAGGAGCGCCCCACATGCTGACCGCGGGCTTTGGCATCTACACAGATATCATCGATATACAGGGTCTTGATGTCGGTCATGATATTATGATTCTTGTACTGCTGCAGAACGCAGAAGGCATAACCGATCACCTTGTCTTCTGTATCCGTGTAACCAAAAATTGGACGCGTGTCGTCTTTAAGGATCTCTTTTAACTCGTCTGGGGTATATTTGGTGGCATTGGCCTTAAACAGGTCTGGCCGCCCCTGGTGATGTACATTCAGAACTTGTGACAGAAGATCCATGATGGCGGGAATGTCCTTTTCCTGCGCTCTTCGTATCGATTGCATACATATTGCCCTGCTTTCTTTGAAAATCAACTTGTATTATAGCTTTTTTTGCCCTTGAATGCAAACTTTGAATCGATTATAATAATACAAATTCATATAGTAGTTAATAAATATACACATGTTGTGTTAATGGAGGCAACCTATGATCCAGAATATATTTGCTGAAGCTTTGATCGCCGCGATCCCGGAACTTCCGGAGGATCAGATCCGGGCTGGTATCGAGATCCCGAAGGAAAAAAGCATGGGTGACTTTGCGTTCCCTTGCTTCCGGCTGGCGAAAGCTTTCCGTAAGGCGCCGGCAATGATCGCGCCGGAGATCGCTGAGAAATTAAAGGACAATCCCCTGTTTGAAAAGGTAGAAGCCGTCGGTCCCTACGTCAATGTCTTTATCGACAAGGAACACTGGGCCCAGTCCGTCATCCGTGACTTTATGGCAGCGGACCGCTACGGTTCCGGTACCGAGGGTGTGCGCGAGGATGGAACCCAGAAGAATATCGTTCTGGACTACTCTTCTATCAATGTGGCCAAGCCTTTCCATATCGGCCACCTGCGTACCACCGTTATTGGCAACTCGATCAAGAAACTCTATGAGTTCCTGGGCTACAATACCATCAGTGTCAACCATCTGGGTGACTGGGGCACGCAGTTCGGTAAGATGGCAGTCGCCTACCAGAAATGGGGCGATCCGGAGACCGTGGACGCCAAGGGTGTCCGTGGCCTGATGGCGCTGTATGTCCGTTTCCATGAGGAAGCCAAGAAGGATCCGGCTCTGGATGATGAGGCGCGTGAAGCATTTACACGTATGGAAAACGGTGATGAGGAGATCCTGGGTCTCTGGCAGCGTTTTGTTGATATCAGCCTGAAGGAAGTTTCCCGTGTGTATGATCTTCTGGATGTCCAGTTTGATTCTTACAATGGTGAAAGCTTCTATCGTGATAAGATGGACGGTCCCATCGCTATGCTGCGTGAAAAAGGCCTGCTGAAGGAAAGCGAAGGTGCGCAGGTCGTAGATCTTTCCGAATATAATATGCCGCCCTGCCTGGTTCTGAAGAGCGATGGCAGCTCCATCTATGCTACGCGTGACATCGCGGCCGCTATTTACAGGAAGAACACCTATGATTTCGACAAATGCCTGTATGTCACCGCTACAGAGCAGATCCTGCACTTCTCCCAGGTATTCAAGGTCATCGAACTGATGGGCTTTGACTGGTATAAGGATCTGGTACATATCCCTTACGGTTATGTTTCTCTGGAAGAAGGCAAGCTTTCCACCCGTGA
>CADBPG010000007.1 GCA_902796435.1 uncultured Eubacteriales bacterium
CTCAGACTGTCGACAAAGTGGCACCAGAAATGCGTTCTGGTGCCACTTTTCGCGTTTTGATTGTTTTTTCTCTGAATCACAAGTAAAATGCGATGATAGTTCGATTGTCAGACCATTACCAGCTCTCTTTTTGCCAGTATTCTTGCCAGCTTCTTCAGATTCATCGCAGCATAAGTCAACCCGACTTTCATTCGCATTCGGGCTGCTCCGATCATGTTTGTGTATCGGAATCCATGAGCTTCTTTTGCCGTTCCGAACAACCGCTCGATCGTTTCCTTCCTTTGCTTGTATAGTTCCTTCATTCCTGCTGTGTGCCTGATGTCTTCACAGATCTCCATGTAAGACTCCCAGATGTGTCGCGTTATGACTTTTACATGGTTCTTACTGTTTGTACACTGGGACAGATGTGGACATCCAACACACTTTCTTGGATCACTTTTGTATTCCCTGTATCCTTCCCGGTTTGTTGTTGCGTATTTCAGAACCTGATGATTCGGGCAGATATAGCAGTCATAGTATTCGTCATAAACATACTCATGTTTTCGGAAATACCCGTCCTTTGTCATTGGCCGCTTGTATGGAAACAATGGCTGGACTCCGTCATCGATCAGTGTCTTCGCTATGGCCGGGGTCTTGTATCCCGCATCCATGATTGCTGTTTCTATACCTGTGCTCTGCAGCTTGTCATACAAACCTTTGAAGGTACGACTGTCATGCAGATTTCCCGGATTTACCGTATATCCCAGGATCCATCCATGCTTATCGCAGGCTGTCTCTACCGCATACGCAAAGACTTCTTTGTGTTCCCCTTTATGAAACCATCCACTCTCCGGATCCGTTGTGCTGACTTTCTCCGTTTTCCCGTCTCCTCCCGTTATCGGCGGATCTTTCGGATCATCATCTTTATCTTTTAATGGTTTCTTTCCGTGTTCCTCCCGGTCTCTTTGGATTTCTTCCTTCAGCTGTTCTTCATAGAACAGAGCTTCCTTCTTTGCGATCCGCTTCTGCATCTTTTTGTTGTTTGCATTGGCTTTTACATGAGTGGCATCTATAAACACTTCCTTTGGGTCAACCAGCTTATAGCGGTAGCACTCGTAAAGGATCCTTTCAAAGATCTGCTCAAACAGATCTGTATCTTTGAAGCGACGGGTATAGTTCTTACTGAATGTCGAGAAGTGTGGCGTTTTCTCTGCCATGTCCAGTCCCAGAAACCACCGGTACGCTACGTTGACTTCGATCTCCTGCACTGTCTGTCTCATACTTCGAATGCCATAGAGATACTGAATGAATGCGATCTTGATCAGAACGACAGGGTCAACACTGGGACGCCCATTATCGGTACTGTATTTTTCTTCGACCAGATCATAGATGAAGCTCCAGTCGATGGCTCTATCGATTAATCGCAGCAGATGATCATTGGGGACCAGTTCATCCATCGTATACATCTGAACCTGAAAACGGTTCTTATCTGCATTCTGTGTCATCATAGTTCTTACCGCCTGTTTTTGTTGCTTTTATTATAGCACAACTACACAGAAAATGCAGTATTTATACGGCTTTCAGCCGTTTTTCCATGCGAAAAGTCCAGGGCCGAGGCCCTGGACTTTGTCGACAGTCTGAGAGCCATAACGGCTCTTTTTTTATTGGATCCTGTAGATTTTTGAAAGATTGGCCCGGGTATTCAGTACGTGTTCCGTCATCCGTGCTTTGGCCTGTTCCGGGTCACGGGCCCGCATGGCTTCCAGCACCCGGCGGTGTTCTTCGATCGATGCCTGGGCTCTTCCTTCGGTCTTAAGAGAAGCTCCGCGTGACTGCCCTACATAATTGTGCAGATCCTTCAGGATCCTGCGCAGCATCCGGCTGCGGCACAATTCGTACAGTTGCTGGTGGAAACGACCGTCCATGGATTCCAGCTTTTCATAGTCCTTGCGGTCCAGATAAAACTGGGTCAGGTCCAGCGTCTCTTCCAACTGGTTCATTTCCTCCGTCGTTGCCTGCTCTGCCACCCGGGCGGCCGCCAGGCCTTCGATGAGGGAACGGATCTCATAAATATCTCTGATATCGTTCAGGCTGATGCCCTTGACGACGGCGCCACGGTTGGGCCGCAGTTCGACCAGTTCTTCTTGTTCCAGCTGACGCAGCGCCTCCCGGACCGGTGTACGGCTGACATCCAGTTCTCCGGCGATGCCCAGTTCTGTGAGCGCTTCACCTTCTTTATAGTTGCCTGAAAGGATCCTGGTCCGCAGTTCCTGATATACAAAATCTGTCAGGTTGACACTTCTGCCTGTTTCTTTTGTTGCCATTTTGTTTTCCTGTTCTTTTGTATTCATGTATTCAATCTGAATTATAGTCTGCTTTATCGAACTTGTCAAATGATTGTGTGTTATTTATAGGCATCCTATTGTTAAATGTTTCACATAAATATGATACGTTCCTATTTTATACTCAAAACGTTTGGTATTTTCCGATACTCATGCATAAAATTAGGTTATATTCCATCCATTTGTTCGTCCATATCGGATATAATAAGACGCAACATATCCATCGATTCCATAAAGCAGTAAGGAGGTATCTCATGTCGATCGAATATGAATTCAGCCAACGTCTGATGCGTCTCAGAGAAAAGAAACAGGTCGCTGCAAGGACCATGAGTATGGACATCGGCCTGAACCCCGGATATATTCATGACATTGAATGTGGAAAATCCCTTCCCTCGTTGCCGATCTTCCTCAAGATCTGTAACTATCTGGAGATCACACCCGGGGCCTTCCTGGAAACAGAGACCGAGAATCCCGCTGAGATCGCACAGCTTGTCGTCCTGCTGAAGCAATTGGATGAAAACCAGTTAGCGCATCTCACCGCATTGATCCAAGATCTGACAGCCGTACACAAAACGGCAAAATAAATCAGTGCACAGGCAACGCTGCCCATTGCTTAAACCCTGACTCTTGCGTTCCCCAATTCAAGAAAAGAGGGAATCAAATGAAAGATCTTTTCATTAAAGAGTTAGGATTCCGGATCCAGACTCTTCGAATGGCACGGCGTCTGACCCAGGAACAACTGGCGGAACAGACGGGATTGCACCCTGTCTATATCAGCGCGATCGAACGCGGGACACGGTGTGCCTCTCTGTCGACTTTGGAACGGATCACCCAGGTTTTAGGGGTCACCTTTTCCGAGCTGTTTACGGGTATAGAACACTGCTATACTCCGACCGAGCCGATCTATGAAGCCGGTCGATTGTTCAGTTCCATGTCTCATGCGAAACAGAGATTAGCAGTAACCATACTTCGTGATTTCCTAATGTGAAACTCTAATACGATATTTCGGATCGCAATGGCAGGCCAATTCTGCAATCCGGCCAGCGTTGACCTCAAATAAGTCATGCAGAGGAACATCTACTCTCTCTGCATGATAAAAAGCTTCACCACGTATTCTGCGTGATGAAGCTTTTTCATTTGTCATTTTATGATTTAATCAATGTTTCTGGTAGCGACCAGGTCCGCCTCAGTACCGCAGATATCAGCGACCAGAACGTCTCCGACCTTGACCGGTGCCTTGGCCTTTACGGTCTTCACAACGGCCAATACGTCCTCGATCTTCTCCTTCGGGATCGCCTGGCTGGTCTTGACGGAAAGCATCTTATCGCGGCCGGGGTTCTCCACATATACAGAGGTGGTGACCGTACGCATGGGATGGGTCAGCTCATTGATCCCATACTGCTTGCCGCGGGGGCAGGTATTGCCTGTTACCTGGATATCGTCCCCGTCCTGCGTCACCGTCAGATGGCAGCCACGTGGGCAAAGGATACAGACCATTTCTTCAACTCTCATAAGATCAGGCCTCCTTTTCTATCGCCGATACGACGACGTCTTTCGCATTGTAAAGCTTCTCAGCGATCTCCTGCTTTAAGGGCAGTTCTTCCATTTCACCAGGCACCGCACGGATGAACTTGCGGGTGAGCAGTGTCTCCCCATCGGCGGTCAGGCGGATCTCGCCGGCGCCCAGAGGAGAACCTACGCGGAAATACAGGCTGCAGGCTTCCGGAGCGACCAGGCGCTGCGGAACGATGTAGCGGACGTTCTTGCCCGGCTGCATGGTGACAGCCTTCGTCTCCTGTTCCGGCGTGTTCTGCACATAGGCAGCAGCGGCGGCACCAGCGATCATACTCTCTTTGGAAACAAAATCAACGATATCATGCACGTGCAGGACGTTGCCGCAGGCGTAGACACCGGGGATGGAGGTCTGCCGGTTCTCATCGACCGCAGGGCCGCCGGTGACCGGATCCATGACCAGATCCATGCCGCGGGACAGCTCGTTCTCCGGCAAAAGACCAACGGACAGCATCAGCGTATCGCAGGGTACGAACTGCTCAGTTTCCTTGATGGGACGGCGGTTTTCATCGACTTTGGCGATGGTGACGCCTTCCACACGCTTTTTACCATGGACCTTCACGACCGTGGTATTCAGGTGCAGCGGAATATCATTATCCTTCAGGCACTGCTGGATGTTTCGTGCCAGACCGGAGGAATAGGGCATGATCTCGCAGACCATCTTGACGTCCGCGCCTTCCCACTTCATGCGGCGGGCCATGATCAGTCCGATATCACCGGAACCCAGGATCACGACTTCCTTACCTGGCATCACGCCTTCCAGATTGACCAGGCGCTGTGCCAGACCTGCGGAATATACGCCGGCCGGACGGGTTCCCGGAATCTTCAGATTACCGCGGACACGTTCGCGGCAGCCCATGGCCAGGATGATGGTCTTGCATTCGAAAACAACGACACCCTCTTCCGGGTTGACGCAGTATACTTTTTTATCTTTGGTGATCTCCAGGACCATGGTCTCGGTCATGTAGGGGATCTGACGCTTCGCGGCTTCATCCACGAAACGCTGTGCATATTCCGGGCCGGTCAGTTCTTCCTTGAACCACTGCAGACCGAATCCATTGTGGATGCACTGCTGCAGGATACCGCCCAGATGCACGTCACGTTCTACGATCAGGATATCACGGACACCGCCGTCATAGCAGGCGCAGGCAGCCGCCAGTCCGGCAGGACCGCCGCCGACGATCAGAGTATCGATCTTTCGGTTCATTCTGCGGCACCTCCTTTTAAAGTTCCTGTGATCAGTTTCGCGTCCGGCCCGTTCTTGGAGATCTCAGCGAAGGGGATCCCGGATTCGCGCGCGATGATATCCATGACACGCGGTGTGCAGAAGCTGCCCTGGCAGCGGCCCATACCGGCACGGCAGCGGCGCTTGACACCATCGATGGTGTAGACCGGGATCGGAGAATGCAGCGCTTTGACGATCTGTCCTTCCGTAACGGTCTCGCAGCGGCATACCATCCGGGCATATGCCGGATCCTGCTCGATCAGTTTCTGGCGGGCATCCCAGTCCAGCTTGTTGAAGGGAGGAATGCCTTCCCGCGTATCTTTCCAGTTTTCTTTGGCTTTCAATGTAAGGCGCTCGCCCACCAGAGCGGCCACCTTTTCAGCGATGGCAGGCGCGGCGGTCAGACCAGGAGAGCAAATACCGGCTGTCTGCAGCAGACCGTCCACCATATCAGAATAGCGGATAATGAAGTCATCACCGATGACGGCACGCATACCGGCGAACGTGGTGATCGCACCACCGGCCGGCAGTTCCGGGCATGATCTGCGGGCTGTGACAAGAACACCATCCAGTCCTTCCTGGGTCGTGGCGGTATCATCGATATCATCCACATCCATACTGCTGGGGCCGATCAGCATGTTGCCTTCGGCCGTCTGCGTGACCAGGATGCCCTTGCCCATCTTGCTTGGCGGCTGGAACAGCACGTGGCTGACATATCCGCCCAGGTTCTTATCATACAGGATGTACTCGCCCTTGCGGCCGGTGACCTTAAAGGGTTCTCCACCCGCCATCTGGCTGAGTTCATGGGCATGTACGCCGCAGCAGTTGATCAGGATCTTGCAGGCGAACTCTTCCCCACCGGCTGTCACAACGAAACCGTCCTCGGTCTTGCGCACGGCCGTCACCGGATGCTCCAGATAGAAGGAAACACCGTTTTCCGCCGCGTTTTCCGCGATGGCGATCGTTGCTTCATACGGAGAAACGACACCTGCCGTCGGCGCATAGAGGGCGCCGCGCACGGTCTCGGTCACATGGGGCTCCATCGCCTTGACTTCTTCCGCGCTCAGGATCTTGAGTTCCGGTACACCATTTACCTGGCCCCGGTCATAGAGCTTCTGGATCGTCTTCTCGTCCTCCTCATCGAAGGCAAGGACCAGGGATCCGATGGGTTCGAAGGGGATCTCCAGTTTCCGGCAAAGCTCCGGATACATGGCGTTGCCACGTACGTTCAGCTCGGCCATCAGAGTACCGGGCATGGCATCATAGCCTGCGTGGACGATACCGGAATTCGCACCGGACGTACCTAAGGCCAGATCACTGTTCGCTTCGACCAGCGCCGTTTTCAGATCATACCGGGACAATTCCCGCGCGATCGAAGCTCCGACCACGCCGCCGCCGGCGATCAATACATCCCACTGCTGGGTCATACAAAAACCTCCCTGTATATAGAATTTAATAGCTTACAACATCAGAATTTCATGCTGCCGCCGCCATGGGTGACACCGCCGGAAGACACATGGGTGGAAGACCCGCCACTGTGTCCACCTCCGCCGCCTCCGCGGCCGCTGTCGGTCACGATCCGGCGGGTCGTTGTCGTTTCCCTAAGGAAAAAGTCCTCCCGCTGCACCAGGTGGAAATTGCCCCGATCCTGGTAGGTGGTATAATCCGTCGTTTTCCTGTAGGCACGGGAACGCTTCAGCGCGCTGCCATAGATGAAAGCAACGATGGCCGCAATAGCCAGATAGACCGGACTTCTCTTCAGCGAAGCGATCATCCGCTCCTTCAATGTAGGCCGCGCGTAAGGATCACTCTTCAGGAACGCCGCCGTCCTCTGCAGGAACGTCTTACAGCCTGCACCATAGTCACCGGCGGAGACATTCTTGTACACTTCTTCGAGCACTTCGTTGATCCGCTCATCGGTCATGTAGTAGATCGCATCACCGCAGGTGGAGATGCAGATCTCCCGATTGTCCATGTCGATCAGGAACAGGACGCCTGTGCCCTGGGGCTTGTCGTAACCGAAACCGCCCTGGTCATAGAAATCATCCGCATAGGCTTCGGAAGTCTTGTTTTCCGCATCCTCTGTGGTGAGGATGACGAAATCCGTCTGCGTCTCATCCGCGTAGGATTTGCAAAGCTGCTCCAGCCGGATCTCCTCTTCTTCGCTTAAGATATCCGCCTCATCGAAGACCCGCTGTCCGTTCACCTCTGCCCGCAGGGCCACTGTATACAGGCACCCGATCAACAGCAGGCAGACCATATATGATAGAAGGATCCGTGTTTTCATAGCAGGAACCCTCCGATCAGCACCAGCAGGACGTATACGATCAGGCCCAGGACACCGGAGCGCATCAGGATCCGCTTCGGATCCTTCGGCGGTGTTCCCACCACCTTGCCGCTCTGCCCGTTCATGGCGAACAGGTAGTTCTGCCCCTGATAGCGATAGGTCAGCATCCAGACCGGCAGCATCGAATACATGGCGTTGCTCTGACGGAAGATGGTCTTATGGCCATCCATCTGCACCGTCTGATATTCCGAGATCGTATCCCGGAGCTGAGCGTAGGTATACTGGTCGATCCGCTCCTGTACCCGGGGATAGACGGCCTCGTGGGACTCATCATATTTTTCGGCCATATAGCCGGAAAGATAGGGCATCTGGAATTCGATCAGCTGGGTATAATCAAAAGGTTCCAGATGATCCATCATGTCATTGTCCATGCCCTTGGACCCATCGGCCGGCACCTTCATGAAGTGCAGGTCGGCCCGGCGGCGGATCCGGAAATACTGGGTATTGGTATACTGCACGTCTCCATGGATCCAGGTCCTGCGGCGGGTCCCGATACCGCTGGCCATGCCTTCGACCTGACAGTCGAACAGCCAGAAGGGTACGTACATGCCGGTGATCTTCTCCAGCTGTTGTTCGCTGGCAAAATCCTTAGGCGTGATCTTTCCATGGTGACACCATTTCAGGAACGCTTCCTTGGCCTCGTCCTTGGAGATCTTGAAGGGGATCAGGCGCACAGGGCGGTAGTCCCCCGTCAGGTTCGTTTCGATCAAGGCAGGCGCACCACAGAAGCGGCAGAAGGTCGCTGCCGTGTTGGCGTCCGCGACGATGTCCGCGCCACATTCCGGGCAATGCCAGGCTTTGATATGGCCGTTGAAAAACTCGGAATCCTCCGGCGTTTCTTCCCGGATATCCTGCGGTTCCGCATTCTGTTCTCCCGCGAGCGCCTGCTCGGGTGTGAACTCGGACTTGCAGTAATCACAGGTCATCTTCTGCATTTCCGCGTCGAATTCCAGAGCCGCGCCGCAGTGCGGGCATTTATATACCATGACTGCCATGACTCATTCCTCCCCGTCGACTGTCTCCTCTACAGAATCCTCTGTGTACTCTTCCTCCGACTCCTCTTCGTAGGAATCAGTATATTCTTCTTCGGAATCTTCCTCATAACCGTTGGTGTACTCTTCTTCAGAGTCCTCCTCCGGATCTGCCTCATATTCCTGCTCGGAATATTCCTCGTCCGATGTATCTGATGTGTCCGAATCCTCTGCGGACGAGCTGGAATCATCCGGCGTATTGATCTCCGGAATGTTGACGTCCACATGGGGCTGGTGCTGATGCACCGCGTCGACGATCACCCGGGCCACGGCTTCCGCCATCCTGTCCTGCAGTGCCTCATCGGTGAGTGCGGCCAGATCCCCCTCGTTGGTCAGGTAACCCAGCTTGATGGAGATCGCGGCCATCTTGGTCTCGTAGAGGACTTCCATCATTTCCGTGTGCACCGCCCGGTCCTTGAGGCCCAGGGCTTCGGATGCCACCTCGGAGATCTGTGCACCGATATGCAGAGACTCCCTGCCGCGCTCGGTTCCCTTCTCATCGTCCCAGTACAGAACACTGAGACCGTTCGCTTCCGGATCCTCCTCATTGTATGCACATTGGATATTGACGAACAGGTCCGCGTCACGGTCGTTTGCCAGACTGATCCGGTCCGCCAGCTCCACGAAAGTATCACTGTCGTGGGTCAGGACCACGTCGATCGCCGGATCCATTTCCCGGACCTTGGCCTGGATCTTCTGGGCGAAGACCAGATTGATGCGGTTTTCGGAGACATCACCGGCAACGAAGCCTACGTCCTCTCCCCCATGGGCGGGATCGAGTACGACATGATAATTATAACGCACCTTCTGGACGCTCAGCTGCTGTTCCGGATCCTTCGCGTAATTATCGGTGTGGGACAGGAGCATGCCGCTCATGAAGCCCATGATCTGGTCGTCCAGTTCACCGACCGTGGTCTTGTATCCGGAATAGAGGGTGCGCTGCCCTGTGGCAAGCTCCTTTTCCTCCTCTTCGGCGGCACTCTCCTCCTGCGTCTTGCGATAGGCCTGATCTCTGTCGTCCGTATTCTCAGTGGAAGATTCTGCCACCTGTGGCTCTGCTTTTTTCTGTCCCCCCAGACGGCTGATGCCAAAGATCAGAAGGACCAACACCAATCCTGCAAAGATCAGGCGTCCCGGTTTTTCGATCCGGTAGCGTGCCTTCGGACGCGCTGCACCGGGTCTGTTCGGGGCCGGCCTTCTGTTTACTGGCCGGTTCTGACCGGATCTTGTCGCAGATGGCCGCCGGGTCTGTGCAGATCTTGCCGCAGATGGCCGCTGGCTCTGGCCAGGCCTTGACGCGGACGGCCGCCGGCTCTGGCCGGATCTTGCTGAAGACGGGCGGCTGCTTTGGGCCGGTCTGCGGCCGGCAGGTGTCCTGCCTCGATTAGAATTACGATAATCCGCCATAATGCACATCCTTGGTTTTGATGCTCAAAAGCCGGCTGACAAAGACCGGGCCTCTGAGCTCTGGCCGATACATCACGGGAGATTTCATGCTCTTGATACACAAGTCTATTTTCATCTTGCACAAGGCCTTGTCATAGGCTTTATGCCTGCCTTTTTCCGGCTTTGCAAGGGCTTCTGCCAGATACGCACCGCTGCGGATCGCAAAGCTGATCCCTTCCGCGGAGCTGGGGCTGATCAAGCCTGCCGCTTCCCCGCAAAGGAAAACACGGTCCTTACCGGAAACGACGCTGCCCATGGGACGCGGCCGGAGCAGTTTCGCTCCACTGCGGTAGATGGGCGCCTCAGTCAAAGGATAGCCTAAACCGATCAGTTCTGCCCGAAGTTTCGAGAAGCGCAGGCGCACGTTCTCGCCCGCGGGAATGGCGGTCCCCAGAAGCAGCCGGTCCCCCTTCGGGATCATCCAGCTGTAGAAGTCCGTCACATATTGGTCAAAGATGGCCGCGTGATAAGGCATGGAAAAGCTCTCCGGCAGGGCGTAATGCTCCTGCAGGCAGGTATATTCCCGCGGTGCCCCGCTCAGCAGACTGCCGGAGACCGGGATGAGATACCGCTCCTGCAAGCGCTTCCGGACGATCGAAGCCGCTCCATCAGCACCCACCAGGATCTTCCCCTCCAGATACCGCACTTCCCCACTGGGTTTGTGCAGGATCCGCACACGGACACGATCCTCCAGCTGTTCGAAGTCCTGCACCAGCGTCTGTTCCATCACACTGACCCCTGGCTCCTGCTCGGCCAGTTCGATCAGATAGCGGTCGAACGCCACCCGGTCGATATTGACATACCGCTTCGGGTATACGCGTTCCATATGGTTATCGAAATCGATCGCGCGTACTGCGAAGAGCTGCGGATCCTCCAGGATCCTCTTCGGCAGCGCGATCCCCTGTTCTGTCAAAGCGTCCTGCGCCTCCGGATTGAGTAATCCGCCGCAGCACTTTTCGGCCGCTCCTGCGAAATGGACCGGACTGTGCAAGTCCCGCTTGTCCAGCAGAAGGACCTTATGGTGATTGCCGATGCGGCGTGCCAGCGTGCTGCCGGCCGGTCCCGCACCGACGATGATCAGATCATACATATGAGTATCCTCCTGTCTATACTAGAGGTACCTCCAACCTTTCAGATATTTGTTCTTTAATAATGTTCCGGCGCCCTTGGCCCAGCCGAGGGGATGTCCATCCACACCGACCAGGACCCAGTCCTTGCCATGATCCCCACTGAGGGTCTCACCCTTCAGGTAGCGCATGACATTGGCATCATCCAGAACCAAGTCCAGCGGATGAGCCACGTCATCGATCTTCAGCGCCATGGCCAGCGCCTGGGACGGTTCAAAACGATCCTTCTTTACGGTGCCCAGAAGCAGGCCGCTGCGCAGCACCCTGAGCCCTTTCAGATATTCCTGCGGCAGAAGCTCCGCCACCGCATATTCGCCCTGCATGCGGATCCTGGCGCCATCCGGCAGGATCTGCTCCAGGGGTGTGCGCATATTTTCTTTCCACCAGGCTGAGATCTGCTCCGGCACAGATCCATGCAGCTTCTGCAGCCGGTCCGCCTCTTCCTGTCCATCCCGTTCCAGAAGCGCGGCAAAATGCCCTTGGCCCCGCACCTTATGGGGCCACAGGCGGACGCAGTATTCCAGCGACGGATCTCCATTTTCGATCCACTCTGGATGGCCATGGTCCGCGCCTTCCGGCATCTGGACCTGGACCAGATGGAAATCCGGATGGGTATCCAGGAAATTCTGGATGCTCTGTTCATCTTCCAACGGGGCAAAGGTGCAGGTGGAATACAGCATCTGCCCGCCCGGTGCCAGCATGGCCGCCGCATGATCCAGGATCTCCTTCTGCAGTGCCGCATAATAGGCATTGCCATACTGCTCCCAGTTGCGCACGATCTGGGGCTCCTTATGGAACATGCCCTCTCCGGAACAGGGGGCGTCTACCAGGATCCGGGTAAAGAATCCTGCAAAGCGCTCTTTCAGTTTATGAGGCGCTTCGGTCGTGATCATATAATTCTTGCCGCCGAACAGTTCCAGGTTTTTCAGCAAAGCTTTGGCACGGGAAGGACTGATATCATTGGATACCAGAAGCCCCTGCCCCTGAAGCCTGCAAAGCAGCTGGGTGCTCTTGCCGCCCGGTGCGGCGCACAGGTCCAGCACTCTGTCCCCCGGCCGGACCGGCAGCATGGCCGCCGGCAGCATGGCGCTGGGTTCCTGCAGATAGTACAGCCCCGCGTAGTAATAGGGGTGGCGGGAGGCCTGGCCCTCCGCATCGACGTAGAATCCCTCCCGGCACCAGGGCACCTGATCCGGTGCACCATACCAGGCAGAGAGCTCTTCAGGACTCCACTTCTGCGTATTGGTCCGCATGGCGTTGTAGACGGGCCGGTCGAAAGAACCTAAGAAGGCTTCGTACTCCGGACCCAGAAGCTTCTGCATGCGGTCGGTATAGGTTTCCGGCAGCCGTATCATGGAAGCTCCACCAGATTCTGATCGACCAGGGCCTGCAGCGCCTTCATGACGCCGTATTTACCATGGCTGTAGGTCAGCCCGCCCTGGAAATATACGGTATAGGGCTCCACCATCGGCGCATCAGCCGACAGTTCGATGGAAGCACCGGAAATGAAGCTGCCGGCCGCCATGATGACCTGGCAGTCATAACCCGGCATATCGAAGGGTTCCGGGGTCACATAGCTGTCCACAGGGGCCGCTGCCTGGATCCCCCTGCAGAAGGCAAGGACGCGCTCCGGCGTGCCTAAAGCCACCGCTTCGACGATGTCATAATGAGTCTCATCCACAGCCGGAGAAACTGCAAAGCCCAGGCTATGGAAGACTTCCGCAGCCAGCATGGCGGTCTTCACCGCGGAGGCTGCCACCTGAGGTGCCAGGAACAGGCCCTGGTAAAATGTTCGGTTGATGCCCAAAGAGGGTCCGCCCTCTTTTCCGATGCCCGGGGCGTTTAGCCAGGCGGCGCAGCGCTCGATCAAGTCCTTACGGCCTACGATATATCCACCGACCGGCGCCAGACCCGCGCCCGGGTTCTTGATCAAAGAACCCACGGTCAGATCCGCACCGACCTGTCCCGGTTCGATGGTCTGGGTGAATTCGCCATAGCAGTTGTCGACCATGACGATGACCTCCGGCCGTACTGCACGCACCGCCGTAATGATCTGCCCGATCTCCTCCACCGAAAGGGAATGGCGGAAGGCATAGCCCTTGGAACGCTGGATGGCCACCATGCGTGTCTGATCGCTGATGGCAGCTGTGATGGCGGCGATATCCGGCAGGCCCGCTTCTGTCAATTCGACGATGCGATGTTTGACGCCGAATTCCGCAAGGCTGCCGATCTCCGGACGGATGCCGACGACGCCCTGCAGAGTGTCATACGGCGCACCGGTGGCAAACAGGACCTCATCCCCCGGTCTGAGGCACCCGAAAAGCGCCGTGGTCAGCGCATGGGTACCGGAGATCATCTGCGTGCGCACCAGGGCGTCCTCGCCACAGAAGACGTCGGCGTAGACTGCTTCCAGCGTATCACGCCCGTCATCCACGATGCCGTAGCCGGTACTGCTCTCAAAATGACGTTCTGAGACCATATGGTCCTGCATGGCGGAGAGCACCTTCCACTGGTTCTCATCCTGGATGCGGTCGACCTCCAAAAAACGCTCTTTCAGCCGTTTTTCCGCGTTCAAACAGAAGGATGCGGCCTTTTCAGAAACGCCCATCCGCTGCAAAGATTCTATATATGACATTCTCTGTCCTCATTTCCTTAAACCCGAACAATCCACAGAAGCTTCACGTTCCGGGGCCTCTGTGGATTGTCTTTTTTATTCCTGCTCCTCGCGGATCGTGTTGAACGAGACCGGACGAAGCGGTACGATCGTAGAGATCGCGTGTTTGAAGATCATCATCTGTTTGCTGTCGGAATCCAGCATGACGACGTAATTATCGTACCCTTTGATGACGCCCTTCTGCTGATACCCATTTGTGAGGATGATGGTCACCTCACTGCGCTCCTTGCGCAAGATGTTCAGGAACGTGTCCTGCAGGTTGATCTGCTTGTTCATGATAACCTCCTATAGTGCATATATCTATATATAGTCGATTGTACTTGATTTCGCCTGTCTTTTCAAGCATTATTTCCCATAAACCTGCCGGATTTGCGCCTCTGCCTGCCGCAAAAGCTCCTCGGGTCCCTGCCCCGCGTCGATCCAGCGCACATCTTTTTCCGCCCGCAGCCATGTGAGCTGCCGTTTGGCGAAATGCCGGGTGTCCCGTTTCAGGATCCGCACCGCTTCCTCCAGGGTGCATGCTCCGTTCAGATAAGGCAGGATCTCCTTATAACCCAGCCCCTGCATCGCGGTCATTCCGGCGGAGAGGCCCTCTTCCGTCAAGCTGCGGACCTCCTGGACCAGCCCCTGCGCGACCATCTGGTCGACCCGAAGATCGATCCGGTCGTAGAGTTTCTGCCGGTCCATGGACAGGGCCAGATAGCAAAGATCAAAGGGGGAAACCTTTTTCTTTTGTTCCTGGTTGTGGGCACTGATGGGCGTCCCATGCAACTGGTAGTATTCCAGTGCCCGGATCACCCGCTTCGCGTTATGGGGGTGGATCGCCTCAGCAGAGCGGGGATCGATGGCCTTAAGCTCTTGATGCAGCTGCTCCGGCCCCTCCTCCTGCAGTCGTGCCTCCAGGGCTTTGCGGATCTCCTTCTGCCCCGGCTCCTCGTCAAACTGCGTATCATACAGCAGGGCATGCAGATAGAAGCCTGTGCCACCACAAAGGATGGGCAGCCTGCCGCGGGAGGCGATATCACGGATCGCTGCGGACGCCTGTTCCTGGAACAAGGCCACGTTCCACTCCTCCTGGGGCTCCAGCACATCGATCAGGTGATGGGGCACGCCCTCCATTTCCTCCGGCGTGACCTTGGCCGTCCCGATGTCCATCCGCCGGTAGACCTGCATGGAATCCGCCGAGATGACCTCGCCGTTCCAACGCTTGGCCAGCTGTACGGCCAATGAGGATTTTCCGGACGCGGTCGGGCCCGCGATCACTAACAGTTTCTGCTTGTCCATCTCTAAGCTCCTGTCAGGAACGTTTGAACCGGTGATCCAGTTCCTGATGGGTCATCGTCAGCATCGTTGGACGGCCGTGGGGGCAATTATAGGGGTTCGGCGAAGCCATCAGCTGTTCCAGAAGGCTCTGCATCTCCTCGAAGGAGATGGCATCGTTGCCCTTGATCGCCGCCTTGCAGGAGATCGTGGCCATGCGGTCGATCAGGATCGTCTGGTCGACACGGCGTGTGCCCTCCAGCAGAAGGTCCACCATCTTCTGGAAATCCTCCTGCCCCAGGCCGCCGTTGAAGATATAGGGCACCTCACGGATGATCACACTGTTTTCGCCGAAGCTGTCGATACTGTAGCCCAGCCGCTCAAAAACGGCCTTTTCTTCCATGACCCGGTCATAGGCCTGGGGCTGCAGGGTCACGATCAAGGGCTCCAGCAGGATCTGCGCGTCCAAAGCACCTTTGGACAGCTTCTCTTTCAGCCGGTCGTACAGGACCCGCTCATGGGCCGCGTGCTGGTCGATGAGGTAGGCCGTGTTACCCTGCTCCGCGATCCAGAAGGTCCTGAACAGCTGGCCCACCAACCGCAGTTCCTGCGGGATCGGCGCTGCCTGCTGTGGCTCTTGCTGCGGCTCCTCTGCCTTCTCATATGTAAAGGCAGGCTCATCGAAATGCATAGGCTCTTTTTCGACCAGGATCTCCTCCTGGGCATAGACCGGCGGCTGCACTTCCTGGCGGGGCATTTCCGGCAGGGGTGTTTCCGGCCGGGAAATGGATATGGCACCCACCGGTGGCAGAGCTTCTGCCCTCGGGGCCTCTTCTACATCAGGCGCAAGCTTGGCACTGCCGGCCAGACGTGCTGTCAGATCCAGCTCCTTCAGGCGGCTCAGCAGCACCTCATACAGCAGCGTTCCCACGTCATGCTCCCGGGTAAAACGCACCTGCATCTTGGTCGGATGGACGTTCACGTCCAGCTCCCGGGGGTCCATGTTGATCTGCAGGACCACCACGGGGAAGGTGCCCGGTACGACATAGTCCCGATAGGCATCATCGATGGCATTTTCGATGATCTTACTGCGGATATATCTGCCGTTCAGATAATAATTCTCGTAATTGCGGCTGGCCCGGGTCTGCTGGGGTTTGGAGATATAGCCCCGGATCTGGACCGGTCCATCCGCCTTGACCTCGATCATCTCGGCCAGCACATCCTTGCCGTACACCGCGAAGATACTGTTTTTCAGCTGGTTGTTGCCTGGGCTGTGGATCGAAGGCTCTTTTCCATTGCGGACGAAGCGGAAAGAGATCTCCGGATGGCCCATGACCATGCGCTGTACATAATCGTTGACCGCGGAGGCTTCCGCGTTTTCTTTCTTCAGGAATTTCTTGCGCACCGGTGTATTGAAGAACAGGTTCTCCACACGGAAGGTCGTGCCCACCGGAGCGGCCACTTCTTCCATACGTTTCTCAACGCCACCCTCGATCACGTAGCGCGTGCCTGTGAGGGAGGATGCGGTGCGGGTCAGCACCTCTACCCGGCTGACCGCGGCGATGCTGGCCAGAGCCTCACCCCGGAAGCCCAGAGAATCGATACTCGTCAAGTCCTCCGCGTTCTGGATCTTACTGGTCGAATGCCGCTTGAAAGCCAGACGGATCTGGTCCGCCGGGATCCCACTGCCGTTGTCGGTCACGCGGATATAGCTGATCCCGCCCTCCCGGATCTCGATATGGATCTGGGAAGCGCCGGCATCGATGGCGTTCTCCACCAGCTCCTTGACGATGGACGCCGGCCGTTCGATCACTTCGCCAGCAGCGATCTGGTTGATCGTTTCCTGGCTCAGCATACGGATCTCAGACATAGGCTCACTCCTGTTCTTTCAGTACTTCCTGCTGCAGTTCGTATAAGATGTTCATCGCCTGCATAGGCGTCATTTCATGGATCTTCAGTTCCTTCAGTTTCTTCAGTGCAGTATTCTCCTCCGCGGCCTGGGGCTGGAACAGGGACATCTGGTCCTCCATGGGCTCCTTGCGCTCCAACCTTCCCCGTCTGCGGGCCTTGATCTGTCCTGCACGTTTGGCGATGTCCTGATCCAGAAGTTCGTCCAGGATCTCATGCGCCCGGTCGACAACAGACTTCGGCAGACCGGCCAGCTTCGCGACCTCGATACCGTAGCTCTGGTCGCCGCTGCCTCTCAAGATCTTACGCAGGAAGATGACGTCGTCGCCATTTTCCTTGATCGTCACGCAGTAGTTCTTGACGCCGTCCAGCTGCCCTTCGATCTGTGTCAACTCATGATAATGAGTCGCGAACAAGGTCTTCGCTCCGATGATCTTGCGGTCGCTGATGTATTCCGCCACCGCCCAGGCGATGGACAGACCATCGAAGGTGGAGGTGCCCCGGCCGATCTCGTCCAGGATCAGCAGGCTGCGGGATGTGGCATGGCGCAGGATGTTGGAAACTTCGGACATTTCCACCATGAAGGTACTCTGGCCGCCTGCCAGATCATCACTGGCGCCGACACGGGTGAAGATACGGTCCACGATGGAAAGCTCCGCGGATTCTGCCGGTACGAAGGAGCCGATCTGGGCCATCAGTTGGATGACCGCCACCTGACGCATATAGGTGGATTTACCGGCCATGTTCGGTCCGGTGATGATGGCGGTCCGGTCCGTACCATTGTCCAGATAGGTATCGTTGGCGATGAAGGGTTCCTCGCCCAGCATCTTTTCGACCACCGGATGGCGTCCTTCCTTGATGCGCAGGATCCCTTCCGCCGCGCCTTCTTTGACAGAATACTTGACCACAGGCCGGGTATACTGGTTGCGGAAGGCGGTCTCGCCCATAGACCTAAGGGCATCGACCGCGGCCACCTCGTCCGCCGTTTTCTGGATGCGGACCAGCTGGCCCGCCACCTTGCCGCGGATCTCCGTGAACAGCTGATACTCCAGCTCCACGACCTTGTCCTGGGCACCCAGCAGGGTATCCTCGATCTTCTTCAGTTCTTCTGTGATATAGCGTTCCCCGTTAGCCAGGGTCTGCTTGCGGATGTAGCGGTCCGGGACCAGGGGGATACTCCCCTTGCTTACCTCGATATAGTATCCGAAGACCCGGTTGTAACCGACCCGCAGGTTTTTGATGCCGGTGGCCTCTTTTTCCTTCTGCTCCAGGTCCACCAGCCAGGTCTTGCCCTCAGTGGAAGCACTGCGCAGGGTATCCACCATTTCGTTATAGCCGGCCTTGATCAGGTGCCCCTCTCTGAGGGTGATGGGCGGCTCCTCATAGATCGAAGCCTCCAGCAGATCGTACAGATCAGAAAGGGTATCCAAATCCTGCCCCAAGGCCGCGAAACGGGCTGCAGGCAGGTCCTTCAGCAGCTCCTTGATGCCCGGCAGGCAAGCCAGGGAATTCTTCAACGCGATCAGGTCCCTGGCACCGGCGGAACCATAGCAAACACGGCCCATCAGCCGTTCCATGTCATAGACGCCGTCCAGAGCTTCTTTCAGCTCCTCACTGAGCATGGGGTCAGAGGCCACAGCTTCGACACAATCCAGCCGGTCCTGGATGGACTGCTCATCGATCAAAGGCTGTTCGAGCCAGCGGCGCAGCATGCGGCCGCCCATGGCCGTATGGGTATGGTCCAGGACCCACAGCAGGGACCCACGGCGGCTCTTGTCCCGCATGGTCTCCGTCAGTTCCAGATTGCGCCGGGTGGAAGCATCCAGCATCATGAACTGCTGCACCGAATAGATATCGATCCGGCTGATATGGGTCATGTCCCGCTTCTGGGTATCCAGCAGATACTCAAGCAAAGCACCGGCCGCCGTGACGGCCAAAGGCATCTCGCTTAACCCCAGGCCTTCCAGCGAAAGGACCTTGAAATGGTTCAGGATCTGCTCCCTGCAGCGCTCCAGCTGGAAATGATAGGGTTCATAGGCATTGATATATACATCATACAAACGCTTCATTTCTTCGAAATCCAGCCCTGCCAGACCCAAAAGGTCGGTGTTGACCAGAAGTTCCTGCGGACGGAACTTTGCCATTTCGTCCATGAAGCGCTCTTCTTCACTAAATTCCGTGACCATGAAGGCGCCGGTCGTCACATCACAGACCGCGATGCCGATCTCGTTCTCGATCCGGTTCACCGCCAGGATATAATGGTTCTGGTCCTGATCCGCGTTTTCCGGATTCATGGTGGTACCCGGCGTGACGATGCGCGTGATCTCCCGCTTGACCAGGCCCTTGGCCAGGCGCGGGTCCTCCATCTGCTCGCAGATGGCCACCTTGTAGCCTTTCTGGACCAGACGCTGGATATAGGTCTCCGCCGCGTGATACGGTACTCCGCACATAGGCGCCTTTTCATCCTGACCGCAGCTGCGGCCGGTCAGCGTCAGTTCCAGTTCCCGGGACGTGGTGATCGCGTCCTCAAAAAACATTTCGTAAAAGTCACCCAGGCGAAAGAACAGCAGACAATCCGGATTCTGTTTTTTGACCTCCAGATACTGGTCCATCATGGGTGTCATCTTACTTGCCATAATATATCCCCTTTAGAGTACCTTCGAAATCGCGAAGCGATTTTTCATGCATCTCAAGTATCATTTTTTACTGTTTTTCTATATGTCCAATAAAGTAATAGATCTTGGATTCATCCAGCGTGACCGGCAGGATCTGACCGATCATACATTCCGGCGCTTCAAAATGCACCAGCTGGTTGGTCTCCGTGCGTCCGGTCAGCATACCGTTTTTACTGACACTTTCCGCCAGCACCTGATAGGTCTTGTGCAGCCGCTTCTGGTTGTTCTGCTCGATCACGTCCTCCAGTTCCTTCAGCAGGCGGTCGAAGCGGGGCTTTGTGACCTCCTCCGGCACCTGCTCCATCACCGCGGCCGGGGTCCCGATCCGGGGTGAATAGATGAAGGTAAAGGCGCTGTCAAAGCCGACCTTGCGCACCACGTCCAGCGTTTCCTCAAAGTCCTCCTCCGTCTCGCCGGGGAAGCCTACGATGATGTCCGTCGTCAGGGAAATGTCCGGTACTGCCTGTTTCAGAGCCTCGGCCCGCTCCAGGAACTGGGCCTTGTCGTAATGCCGGTTCATGCGATGCAGGATCTCGGAACTGCCGGACTGCAGCGGCAGATGGAAATGGGGCATCAGCTTGGGGATGTCCCGCATGGCCCGGATCAGGTCATCGGAAAGATCCTTCGGATGGGAGGTCATGAAGCGGATCCGCTCGATCCCCTCGATCTCCGCCACCTGGTACAAAAGCTCGGCAAAGGTGATGGGCTCTTCCAGGCCACGGCCATAGGAGTTGACATTCTGGCCCAGCAGTTGGATCTCCTTGACATCATCGGCCGCCAGGGCCCGGATCTCTTTGAGGATCTCCTCAGGGCGGCGGCTGCGCTCGCGGCCCCGTACATAGGGCACGATACAGTAGGTGCAGAAGTTATCGCAGCCGAAGGTGATGTTCACCGAGGCCTTGAAGGGATACTTGCGCAGGGAAGGCAGATCTTCCACGATCTCTCCATGCTCCTGCCAGATATCGATGACCCGGCTGCCGCTCTCTTCCATCGTGGCCAAAAGTTCCGGGAATTTGTAGATATTGTGGGTGCCGAAGATCAGGTCCACCTGGGGATAGGACTTCTGGATCTTCTCCAACACAGCGTCCTCCTGCATCATGCAGCCGCACAGGCAGATCCGCAGATTCGGGTTCTGCTTCTTGAAGCCCTTCAGATAGCCCAGCTTCCCATAGACCTTCTGCTCCGCGTTTTCACGGATGCAGCAGGTATTGTAGATGACCAGGTCCGCATTCTTCTCCTGGTCCGCTTCCCGGTATCCGATGCGCTCCAGGATCCCTTTAAGCTTTTCGGAATCACGGGCATTCATCTGACAGCCCATGGTGGTGATGCTGTAGGTGCGGGTCTTGCCGGTCCGGGACTGTTCCTCCTGCAAAGCCTCCTGCAGCAGGTCCATGAAATGATATTGACGCTCCGGCTCCGTAAGGGGCGCCGGACGGCTCAGATCGATCCTCATTCGCTTCTCTTTTCTATGTTTAATAAACTGTGGAAAAATGCGGTCAGCGCTTCGGCGCAGGCATCTTCCGTCCAATGTTGGAACTCTTCTTTCTCGAAATATACCACCGGTTCTTTTTTCTCGCCCCGGAAGGTATGCAGGCCCTCCTGTTCCCCACGCACCGGCAGGAAATCACTCTCCTTGGGGATGCGGCAGGTCTTGGCGGTGGCCTTGCGCTTCTTTACAGCGCCCAAAGTGTCCGCCAGGGACTTGTGGATGATGGAATCCGATTCCGGCAGATAGTAATACTGGTCCGGATCCGGCAGATAATGATACAGCAGCTGATGGTGCACCGGCAGTTCCAGGAAGACCACCGGGCTGAAGGCCTCTGTCTTGAAATGCAGCGTATCCGGGTATTTTCTGTCATAGTGCAGGTCCGATTCCACCGACAACGGCAGCGGCTCCTCCAGCACGATGCGCAGCCGGACCTGATCCACGAACCGGTCCAGTACCTGCACCTGCTCCACCGGCGTCTGATGCAGGACCGAAATAAACTGATCGATCCTGAGCAGCCGCGGGATATTGAGGATATCTTCGTAATTATGCAGCAAAAGGACCTTTTCCAGTTCCGGATCCTGCTTGAGGGCGTAGGTCTCGAATACCTCGATCAGTTCGCCGCCTGTGAATACATCCTCCCGGTCCACGCCCAGGGACCGCTCGATCGTCTTCAAACGGCAGTTTTCCCAGCCGAACAAAGTCTGGTAGGGGCGGTACCGCCGCAGCAGATCACAAGATCCATAGGTGGGCCAGGGTGCCGTGACATGCAGGGTGCGGTGGCGGTTTTCCATAAAGGGAAAATCGAACATTTCCCCATTGAAAGTGATGACCTGCTCCGCGTCACTCAAGCGGTCGCAGAAAGCTTCCACGATCTCCGGCTCATCCCGAAGATCCGAAGCCAGGTGCTGCTCCAGGTAGAACTGCCCGGCCTCAAAGTACAGAAATCCGGTCAGATAGACACTGTCATAGGTGCGGTTGAAACCCGTGGTTTCGATATCCATGAAGAAGACCTTTTCCGGATCACCCAGGCGCCGGATCTGTTCCAGCCATTCCGCCTTTTCCTCGGCCGCCAGAACGACCGGACGTTTGATGATCTTCATATTGCCCCTCCATATATCAAAACTATAGGATCAAACCAATATATCATTATACCATATATACAGGTTCTGCGCAATTGCCCCTGCAAGAAAAAGGAACCGTCCACTGGGAACAGTTCCTTATGTTTCTTATCGGTTCAGGATCTGAGAAAACAGCACCTGATAACGTTTGGGACAGACATTGCGCAGATCCTTGAGGGCTTCCACAGCCTGCTTTTTTTCCCGGAACAGGGCAAAGACCGTAGGACCGCTGCCGCTCATCATCACGCCTTGGGCACCATGTCCACGCAAACGTTCCTCGATCCAGGTCAGGATCGGAAACTTGTGCAGAGCCGCCGGCTCCAGGAGGTTGACCATCTCCCGGCCGACCTGGTCCAGATCGCCCGAAATGATCGCCTGCTCCATGGCCTGGTTATCCGGCCGTTTGGTGATGATCTGCTGATCGAACATCTGGTAGGACCAGGGAGTGGAGATACCGAAAGGCGGTTTGACCAGGACCACATAGGCGAATGGCATGGGCGCCGGAAGCCTTTGGACGATCTCGCCCCGGCCACTAGCAAGGCACGTACCTCCGATCACACAGAAAGGCACGTCTGAACCCAGCTCCTGTCCGATCTTCATCAGCTGGCTGTTCTTCAGATTCAAGCCGTACAGCTTGTTCATGCCCCTGAGGACCGCGGCCGTATCCGCACTGCCGCCGGCCAGGCCCGCCGCAATGGGGATGCGCTTTTCCATCCGGATATCCAGACCGCCCGTAAGCCCGAACCGCTCCCGCATCAGGAGCGCGGCCCGGTAGGCGATATTGCGGTCATCCGCGCCCAGGAAAGGCACGTTGCACGTGAAGGTGACCTCGTCCCCGTCCGTGAGCGAAAGCCAAAGATCGTCCCAAAGACGGATCGTCTGCATGATCATACAGACCTCATGGAAGCCGTCCGCCCGACGGGGGCCGACGTCCAGCGTCAGGTTGATCTTGGCATAGGCGCGGCTATATTCCTGCTTTTCTTGTAATGGCATAGGATCCTGTCGCTTAACGGAAAGCGTCGACTACGTCTTTCTTCAGTGCCTCGATCAGTTCCTTGGCCTGGGCTTCAGACTGACCCTTCACGCCGAAGTAGAACTTGATCTTCGGCTCGGTACCGGAAGGACGTACGCAGACCCAGCAGTTGTCCTCCAGGATGAAACGCAACACGTTGGATGCCGGCAGTCCGTCCGCACCATTCTTATAGTCGATGACCCGCAGTACTTTCTTGCCGCCGTAGCATTCCTTGGTCTCGCCGCGCAGCGTATTCATGATGTTCTGGATCTTCTGGACACCCTCGATGCCTTCGAAGGCCAGGGAGACCTGCTCTTCTTTATAGTAACCGTATTTCTCGTACAATGCGTGCATCGCGTCGACCAGGTTCATACCGACGGATTTATAATACGCCGCCAGTTCGCTGACCAGAAGGACCGCGTTGACAGAGTCCTTGTCACGGGCATGCATGCCGGTCAGATAGCCATAGCTTTCCTCGAAGCCGAAGAAATAGTGGCCGCCCTCGGTCTCAGACTTGGTCATCTGCTCGCCGATGTACTTGAAGCCGGTCAGGACTTCACGCAGCTCGATGCCATATTCATCGGTCAGCGCACGGATCATTTCCGTGGAGACGATGGTCTTGACGATGAAGCCGTCTGCCGGCAGGTTGCCGGTCTTCTTGCGGGCTTCCAGGATGTAGGCCGCGAACAGAACACCGACCATGTTGCCGGTGAAAGGAATGTATTCATCACCATTCTTGACCACGATACCCATGCGGTCCGCGTCCGGATCGGTGGCGATCAGGATATCCGCGTCGATCTTCTTGCCCAGTTCGATGGCCAGGGAGAAGACTTTGATATCCTCCGGGTTCGGATAGGAAGCCGTCGGGAAATTGCCGTCCGGCAGTTCCTGCTCCGGCACAACGGTCACATCGGTGAAACCGCAGGCCGCAAGTGCGCGGCGGACCGGGATATTGCCGGCGCCATGCAGCGGGGTATATACGATCCGCAGGTTCGGTGCGGTCTTCTTTAATGTCTCAGGATCGATGATGACCTTGCTGACAGCATCGATGTACTGCTTGTCGATCTCCTCACCGATGACGTTATACAGGCCTTTGGCTTCCGCTTCCGCACGGGGCATGACCTTGACGCCGTCGAACATGCTGACCTTTTCGACCTCGTCGATGATCTCATGATCCATGGGGGACAGCACCTGGCATCCGTCATCCCAGTAGGCTTTGTAACCATTGTACTTGGACGGATTGTGACTGGCCGTGATCACGATACCGCTCTTGCAGCCCAGGGTGCGGACCGCGAAGGACAGCTCCGGAGTAGGACGCAGAGATTCGAACACATAGGTTTTGATCCCGTTGCCGTTCATGACAGCCGCGGTCTCCTCGGCGAACAGCGGAGAGTTGTTGCGGGAATCATACGCGATGGCGACACCCATTTCCGGCGTCTTGGGATCCTTGGCCAGCAGATAATTGGCCAGGCCCTGCGTTGCACGGCGCACTGTATAGATGTTCATTCGGTTGGTGCCGGCTGCCATAACGCCGCGCAGTCCGCCGGTACCGAATTCCAGATCCCGATAAAAGCGTTCCTCGATCTCTTTCGGATCATTTGCGATCTGCCGCAGCTCTTCCTTGGTAGCCTCATCGACGATGTCGCTCTCGAGCCACTGCTGATAGCGTTTCTCATACTCCTGCATGATGTTGTCCTCCTTTAGTAAGGTTTTATAGGTTTATGATCATGAATGATTTACTCTGTTCCTTCCGCAGGACTGGTTTCTTCGGAAGGACTGGATTCCGGCTCGCTGGAGGATTCCTCGCTGGATTCCGGCTCGCTGGAGGATTCCTCGCTGGATTCCGGCTCGCTGGAGGATTCCTCACTGCTGGATTCCGGTTCGCTGGAGGATTCCTCGCTGGATTCCGGAATACTGGAGGATTCCTCGCTGGATTCCTCACTGCTCTCCTCGCTGCTTTCTTCCTCCTGCGGGTAGAACTCGGAGAAGTATACGACCTGCTCCAGCGTACCGCCGGTGACATTGACCGTCATGGAGACGTCATAGTAGCCCGGCGTGACCAGGGTGATCCGGTAGGAGCCCGGATACAGGGAAACACTCAGCGGCGCTGTGCCGTAATAGGTTCCGTCGATATAGACAGCGGAACCGGAGACCGCGGCCGTGATGGAGACCGAAGTCGTGCTGTTGACCATCTGGATCAGGACCCGCTGATAGGGCTGTCCTACGGTGATCGTCTTGGAATAATCGGTATAACCGTCCGCCGTGGCGGTCAGCTGATGTTCGCCATAGGCCAGTTCGATGGTCTCGCCCGCCACATAGGTGGCGCCGTCGATGGTGATGGAAGCCGTCTCGGGCTCCGCGACCAGTTTTACGGAACCTGTCCGCTCGGAAGAAGCCGGCAGGTTCAGCGTGCGGATCTCACCGCCCACGATGAAGATCTTGGCCGTATATAAGGTGGAACCGTTTTTGGTGATTGTTACAGTGTTGAGGCCTTCCAGCACATCCACCGGACCCATGATGGAGGTCACATCCTGTGCGACACTCTTTGCGCCGGTGGCGGAGGTAACGGTCAAAAGGCCGCCCACATAGCCGTCGATATTGTTCAGCTTGAGCTGTCCCGTATTATAGGTGACATAGATGGTATAGATATGGCCATCCAGGACCATCGCGGTGAATACCTGCTGCGGGGAGAGATTGTTGATATCAAAATCCTCGCCCTGGTAAAGGCAGACCAGATGCTCGTCCATGGAATAGGCAGCGCCGGAAACGGTCAGCACATTGTCTGAGACCACAGCGCCATAGGCATCGGTAAGCTCGGATACCTGGGGCGACAGCCGGAACAAAGATATCTTGCCGTTGGCCGCGTTGAACTGCACGTCGACGACCTGTCCACGGTGCAGGTTGCTGAGGGAGATCTCGGTACCATACTGGTCCGTGATGCTGTCCGCACGGCTCAGGTCGAAGATGGTCTCGGACTCGGTCAGTGCCGAATAGACCGTGACCTTACCGTTGGTCTCATCGATCTGCTCGATCACACCGAAGACCTCCTGCCCGTCATATACCTCTTCCTGACTGGTCTGGCTGGAAGAATCAGCCGCAGGTTTCTTGTTCTTCTGGGAAGTGCGCAGATGATGGAAGACCGCGAAAACGATCATACATACAACGACCAGGGTGCTGACAGCGATGATGGCCAGATTCCGGATCAGCCGCTTCAGGCTCCGGTTATAGTCCACATCATCGTAGTCACGCTCCGGCTCATCATCCGGCTCGTCCTCGTCCTCTTCCGGTTCCGGTGCCACATACTGGGGTTCCGGTGCGGGCTGCGGGGCGGGCTGCGGGGCCGGCTGCGGTTCCGGTTCATGGACCGGCGGTGTATAGATCGGCGTATCCGATCCGGTCTGGACCCTTTGTGTAGGATCGGAAAGGGGTGCCTCGGAGACAGGTGCCGGCTCTTCCTTCGGCGGCTCCTCTGCTATAGGCTCCTCTTCCAGGCCGGAAAACAGGTCCAGAGCGTTTTCTTCGTTATCAGGTCTATCAGTACCGGGCAGATCTGCTGCCCAATGTTCATGTTCCATAAAGTCAAACCTTTCTTAACTTGGTTGCTAAAAAATGATTATACCATATTCTGGCGCATTTTCAAATGCTTTTCTGTTTTGATCATAACCGTCCGCTGTCGAGGAGCCTTTGGGCCACGTCCAACAGGAACTCTTTACGGTTCAAGGATGGATCCTCCAGGACCTGATCCAGCAAAAGCGCCAGGATCCGGCCGATGCCCGGTCCCCGCTCAAAACCAATGTCGATGAGGTCCTTGCCCGTGACTGCCAGCATCTTCAGACTGACAGGATCCCCGTTTTTGCAGATCTCCTCGTACATGAGCCGGCTCTTCCGGATGATCTCAAGCTCCGCCTGGCCATACTCCGGATTCTTCGCTTTGGCGTCGGCCTCCTGCACCTTCAGCAGGTCCAGATACTGCTCCGGCCCTACGGCCGCCATGATCTTGCGGATGAAGCGGTGGCTTAAGATCGGGTGGGACTCATGAAAACGGATCAGCGTCAGAATCTTGTTTTTACTGGCATTGTCGAACTTGAACCGGTTCATGACGCGTCCGGCCAGAACGATGCCCTCTTCCACATGGCCGACGAAATGATCGACACCCGCCGTATCGACCGTGTGGGCCGCCGGCTTGCCGATGTCGTGCAGCAGCATGGTCCATCTGAGGATTGGATCCGCCTCGATGGCCTGTACCGCCTTGATCGTATGCTCGGCAACGGTGTAGGCATGATAGGGATGGTGCTGATCGGTCTCCACCATGGCCTTCCATTCCGGCAGGATATACTGGGTCAGGCCGGTATCATATGCCTGCCTGAGGACCTCCGGATGATCGGAGATCAGGATCTTGGTCATTTCATCCCGGATGCGCTCCCAGCTGACGTGCCGGATCAGCGCCTTCAGGATGCCGATGGCCTGGTAGGTCACCGGATCGATGGAAAAGCCCAGCTGTGCCGAGAAACGCAGGGCCCTGAGCATGCGCAGGGCATCCTCCTGGAACCGGTCCGCGGCATTGCCCACGCAGCGGATGGTGCCCTGCTCCAGATCCTCCAGGCCCTGGTACAGGTCGACCAGACCATGCTCCGGATGATAGGCCATGGCGTTGATGGTAAAGTCTCTGCGCAGCAGATCCTCCCGTAAGTTCGAAGAAAAGGCGACCTGGTCCGGCCGGCGGTGATCGGTATAATTGCCATCGACCCGATAGGTGGTGACTTCATAGCTGGCACCGCCCCGGCGCACCGTGACCGTCCCATGTTTGATCCCGGTATCGAAAGTATGCGGAAAAAGAGCCTTCACCTCTTCCGGCCTGGCTGAGGTAGTGATATCCCAGTCCTTAGGCTCGCGTCCCAGTAAAGAATCCCTGACGCAGCCGCCGACGATGTAGGCTTCGAAACCTGCCCGGTTCAGTGTATGGATGATCTCTTGTACTGCTTCCGGAAGATGGATCGTTTTCATGTAAGCTCCTTTTCATGTATTCAGAGCCATTATACTATAGGAACCGGGTTTTGACAATTGTGGATTCTTTTCTTTTCTTTGATTCAGGATATGCAAATATTATTTTTCTGTTACAGAATCCGAGTTTATTGCTTTTCGCCTTTGAATGCGATATAATTTAAAAAAATCAGCATGAAACCGACAACGGCAAAAAAAGATTGCATTCTGCAAGAAAGGTACCTCACTATGGATCATATCGATTCTGAAATCCTGCAGCTGCTGCAGAAGAACGCCCGCGTCTCCCTGTCGGAGATCAGCAGCCATGTCAACCTGTCGGTGTCCGCAGTCAGTGAACGTTTGAAAAAACTCGAGCAGTCTGAATTGGTACTGCGTTACACGACCATACTCAACCCCGTGGCTTTCGGCAAAACACTCGAAGTCTTCGTGCTTGTCCAGCTGAATGTCGCATTCGACTGTGCCCAGATGGCACAATTTGTATCAAAAGAGCCGGATATCCTCGAATACCATCGCTTTGCCGGAGGCAGCGACGCGCTCATCAAGATCCTTACTGAAGGCACCGAATCCTTGAACGGCATCCTGGACAGAGTCCGTGCTTTGCCAGGCATCGACCGTCTCGTCGTGCACATGGTCGCAACATCCCCCAAGAACGAGCCTTCCGTACAACCCCCGATTGCATAAGGAGTCACAGCAATGCAAACATTATCCATCGAAACCCTGCTTAAGACCAATGCCTATCCCGGCCGCGGCATCATCATCGGCCGCACACCCGACGGCGCCAAGGCCGTCTGCGCCTACTTCATCATGGGCCGCAGCGTCAACAGCCGCAACCGCGTCTTCGTAGAGGACGGCGCCGGTATCCGCACCCAGGCCTTCGATCCTTCCAAGCTGGTCGATCCCAGCCTGATCATCTACGCACCGGTCCGCGTACTGGGCAATAAGACCATCGTCACCAATGGTGACCAGACGGATACCATCTACGAAAAGATGGACCATCAGATGACCTTTGAACAGGCGCTGCGTACCCGCACCTTCGAGCCCGACGCGCCGAATTACACCCCCCGCATCTCCGGTATCATGCACATCGAGGATGGGCAGTATAACTATGCCCTCTCGATCCTGAAATCCGACAATGGGGATCCGGAAGGCTGCAACCGCTTCACCTTCGCCTTCAGCAATGCCAAGGCCGGCGAAGGCCGCTTCCTGCACACCTACATGGGCGATGGCGATCCGCTGCCCAGCTTCGAAGGTGAGCCGGAGCGCATCGCCATCGAGGGCGATATCGATGCGTTTACCGACCTTCTTTGGAACAGCCTCAACGAAGATAACAAAGTATCTTTGTTTGTGCGCTACATCGACATTGCGACCGGAACCTACGAGTCCCGTATCGTCAATAAAAATCAATAAACAAGGAGTCACCGCATGAAAGAATTTGAACTCAAGTACGGATGTAATCCGAACCAGAAACCGTCCCGCGTCTTTATGGAAGAAGGCGAACTGCCCATCACCATCCGCAATGGCCGTCCGGGTTACATCAACCTGCTCGATGCCTTCAACGGTTGGCAGCTGGTTTCCGAACTGAAACGCGCCACCGGTCTTCCGGCAGCCACGTCCTTCAAGCATGTATCCCCCGCCGGCGCCGCCGTCGGTCTGCCGCTGGACGATACCCTGCGCAAGATCTATTGGGTCGACGATCTGAAAGTCGAGCTGTCTCCTCTGGCCTGCGCTTACGCGCGTGCCCGCGGTGCGGACCGTATGTCCTCTTTCGGTGACTTTATCTCCTTATCGGATCCTTGTGATTACGCCACCGCCCGCATCATCAGCCGTGAGGTCTCCGATGGCATCATCGCTCCCGGTTATGAGCCGAAGGCCCTCGAGCTTCTGAAGAAGAAAAAACAGGGCGGCTACTGCATCATCGAGATCGATCCAGAATACAAGCCCGCTCCCCTGGAGCGCAAACAGGTCTTCGGCGTGACCTTCGAACAGGGCCGCAACGAACTGGTCATCAATGACGATTTCTTCGCCAACATCGTGACCGAGAACAAGGACCTGCCCGACAGCGCCAAAATGGATCTGGCCATCGCCATGATCACCCTGAAGTACACCCAGTCCAATTCCGTCTGCTACGCCGTCGGCGGCCAGGCCATCGGCATCGGCGCCGGCCAGCAGAGCCGCATCCACTGCACACGCCTGGCCGGACAGAAGGCCGACAACTGGTGGCTGCGCCAGAGTCCGCAGGTCATGGGCCTGCAGTTCATCGATAAGATCGGCCGCGCGGACCGCGACAATGCCATCGACCTCTACATCGGCGATGACTACATGGACGTCCTGGCCGATGGTGTCTGGGAGAAGACCTTCAAGGTCAAGCCCGCCGTCTTCACCCGCGAAGAAAAACGCGCCTGGCTGGACAAGCTGCACGACGTGGCCCTCGGCTCTGACGCCTTCTTCCCCTTTGGTGACAACATCGAACGCGCCTTCAAGAGCGGCGTCAAATACGTGGCTGAGCCCGGTGGCTCCGTCCGCGACGACAACGTCATCCAGGCCTGCAACGACCACGACATGGTCATGGCATTCACAGGACTGAGGTTGTTCCATCACTAA
>CADBPG010000008.1 GCA_902796435.1 uncultured Eubacteriales bacterium
AGTGGATGACGCTGTTGGGAGAGACCCGCTCCAGCTGATCCGTGTAGAACTTCTGAATGTGCACCGGCTTGAGGCCGCCCAGGGTGAGCCCCTTCTCCTCGAAGTACGGCCTGATGGGAAACTTGACCATGGAAGCGTAGCTTGCCAGCGTGGCAGGGCGAACCGAACCTTTGACGATCTTGAGCCATTCCTCCAGGAATTCGCAGAAGGGCATGTCGCTGTGCATCGCGCCTCGCTCCACCGGCGGTTTGAAACTTTCGCGGGCTTCCATCAGCAGCTTCTCCGCTCGCTTCTTGTTCCCTTTAACCGGCAGATTGGTCGGAATCCACTTGGTTTTCCGCTTCTTGTCAACGTCCTGATAACTGAGTACGATATAGAAAAGACCTTTCTTTTCCTGCAGGTGTCCTGCTACCATATGTCCTCCTTTCGCAGCCGGATCCGAACCTGCCGTTGACAAGATCAGTTTACACGAATCTTGCCAGCGGCGCAAGGTTCGAACCCAAAGATTTACGCTGCGTTCGTCAGTTTCAAATAGGCCAGAACGTGCATCTTGGGAATCCTGTAGGCGCGGCCCACCTTCAACGCTGTGATCTGCCCGCTTTTAATCAGCTTGTAGCCGGTCTTTTCGCTGATACGCAGCGCCCGGCACATGGTGCCGATGTCCATGATGTCCGGGTATTCCTTCAGCACCATGCTGTAGATTTCCCTGGCGGTGTAATTCATCTTCTATCCTCCTGCGGCGTCGTTTTGCTCACTCTGTTTGGTTTTCGGGAAAGCCTGTGACGCATATAGCGCTTTTTCCTCGTTTTGATGCGTCCATGCGTCCGGTGAGCCGGCTCCTTTTGTGTTTCTGCTGTCCGTTTCCGGACGCATGGACGCTTTGATTCGGAGAAAAGTTGCTTTATGTCTCTCTGAACGGATTGTCCTCAGGGTCTACTTTCTGCCAGCCTCCTGGTGTCATGCTGGACAGATGAACCAGCGACCCAATCCCCTTGAAACCTCTGACCTCACGGCCTGCACTGTTGATGAGATGCGTGGTGTATCGGATGCCGAATCTCTCCTCATTGTTGCTGAGAAACTCCACGAATGTCTTTCGCTTCATCGGCGGGTAGGCGTTCTCATCACACCAGGTGCAGTAGACGGCGTACAGATCCTTGGAGCTGATCGTCAGTTCCGGTGAGCAGACAATGTAGCCCTTCGACTGCAGGAACAGCTCCACGTTGTTGGCATCCCGCTTCACCATCTCCCGGTTATGCTTTGCCTGATCGCTTTCCGTGAATCGGAAGCTGTTGTTCACCAGACGCTGCAGCCCTTCAAAGGCCCAGAGAAAGATGCCGCCCAGTTCCTCACAGAGCTTTTCGGAGAGATCAGGATCGTCCTTTCTGTCCGGATGTCTCCGCTTCGTCGTCAGGATCAGCTGCCGGCGGAAGAAGCCGTCGCTGCGGTCGTAGAGGGAGATCAGATCGCCGTTGGAGAAGGCCAGGATGCGGGCATACATGTAGCCCTGATAGCTCTGCTTGCCCTTTCGCTCCAGATCCATCTTGCCTTTCGCGGTCACAATGGACTTCACATAGTTGGTCTGCTTCAGCGCTTCCAGCCGCATGTCATCGTCGATCATCAGGTGAATGTGCTCCAGGTCGGCCCGTGCAAAGGCGTTTTCCGAGACCTTGCCGACGCTGCCATCCTTGGCGTATGCGCCGAACAGTCTGGCCAGCACATGACCGATCTGGCTCTTGCCTTCGCCGCCATTTCCCTTGATCACCATCATTCGCTGACCGGCGTTGCTGGGAATCAGGCAGTAGCCGATGAACTCCTGAAGGGTCAGGATATCCTCCGGCGAGAGTAGCTCAGAGAGAAACTGCAGCCAACGCTCCGGTGGCTTCGCCTTCGGATCATAGCGCACCTGGAACCGGCTTCTGACAATTTCGGTCTTCTCCTCCGTGAATGTTCCGTCCAGGAACAGTGTGCCGTTCTGGACATGAATGCGGTCTGTCTGTGGCAGCAGCTCCTTCACCTGGGCCTTGATCCGCAGATCCTTGATGATGTCATCCACCTTTTTGCTTACACTGGTGACGACGAAGGGCTCAATCAGCTGATAGACCGCCGAGCGCAATGCGTTCTCATCCGTCACCTTTCCGTTCACGGAGAAGAAAGCATTCTCGGTGTACGCCAGCCGATGCTTTTCCAGAAACTCCCGGCAGAAGATCGGCTCATTGACCGTCTTGCCAGTGAACCATTCCGGCCACCAGTCAAGCCTTGTGAACTTGTTCTCTGCCAATGTGCTTCACCTGCTTCCTTTCGTCCGTTCGGCAATGGATGATTGTGGGGGTTGCTTTCCTGTTCATTGAATTCTTCTTCCTCCTGGTACTGTGAAACATAATGTGCTTTCCTGCCATGTGTCCGATCACACAGTCAGGAGGGGAAACTGCCGCTCTGCGTTCGGATCATGCTTCGCGACGGCATGACGCAGAGTGGCTTTATGTGAACGTGCAGGATAGCTTTTCCTGCGCGGGAATCTCATAAGTGCGACGATTACAGTTCCGGAGTGTAGTGGCAAGCAATGCAAACCTGCTAGGATTTGCAGAATGCTTGTTGGTTGGCGCCGCCCCCAAGCCCCTGAAAACCATCGCATAGCGCTGTGGTTGTGCAGGTTCCCTGCGTTTTGTCTTCGCCTTGCCCGGTGATAAATGAGGAAATCGCAGTCATGGTCATACGAGCAAAGGCGAATCTGACGCACGGCACACCTTGCTGAAAGCACCGCATTGGCCGCGAAGCTGACGCCAGGGATTTCGCGTGCTGCCGTTCAAGGGATCTCAGATATGCGGTACAGCCGTTCAATCATTTGCCACAGCATTTCCGATATCTCCTGTTCATTCCGAATGATTTCATCCAGTTCCGTTTCATAGATGTTTCCCTTTTCGTTCATGCGCAGCGCGATCTGATTCACGTTGTTGGAAAGACGGCTGATCAGGCGAACGAGTTTCCGAAGCTCAGGGAGATCGAGCCGCAGGAGATATCCGTTCAATACCATGGCACGGAAGAAGGCAGATTTGTTTTTCAACCCGGCAGCTGCCATCTTCTGCTTGATGATATCCGCTTCGTCCGGTGTCACATCGAAGCTGCAGTGGATCGTCCGATTTTGCTCTTCTCTCATTTATTAACCATCCTTTCTGATCCTGTTGTGGACTGTTGAGGTTGCCCTCCAACTCCCTATGCGAAATCTCAGGTGTTTTGCCCAAAGTCAGTGAAACTTTTTTGGCAAGCATCGAACGGTGTCATGATCACCGTTCACCCTCCTATGTCCAAATCAGCGGAAAGTGGAAACACTTTTTTGAGATTTCTGAAGCGGCTGTCAAACAAATCTCTGAGACACGGATCAGCCGCTCCATCTGCCTATGTAAAAATCAAGGCAATTTGGCTAAAGAATCAGAGATTTTTCTCCATAGTCATCGCTGAATGATCAATGCGAGCAAAAGAAAAAGCCTCCGAAGAGGCGCATAGAAATGGAGCTCCGGTACCAGCGCCAGGAGCGTCCCCAGTCATTTCATCCTGTCATTTTACGTGTATAGACGAGGTCAAATGTGATATACTTAAGCTGGTTTCTTGTTCAGCATAATCTTTGGAAAGAAATCTGCTGCATGCAAGAAATAGCATCTATGCTACGTCTTAATAGTGGGAGATATGCCGGGATGACCGGCGACAGAAAGAAGAACAGCTACGATGAAGAAACTCATCCTTTGCCTTGTGACTCTGATCCTCATGCTGTTCAGCGCTTCGGCGTTGGCAGCCGGCAGTGATGAAGCAATGATCACAGATACACTCCGCCAGGCAGGCATCACCGAGCCGGTGCAGCTTACGCAGTGGAGCGACACGGCGGCCTGCTTCACTGAGACAGACGGCGTCAAAAGGCTGATCCTTCTGGAACGGTATGATGGTGCATGGCAGGTCGTGATCGATAATCCCACCGCGTTGATTCAGGAGTGGGACTGGCCGGAGCTATACTCGGAC
>CADBPG010000009.1 GCA_902796435.1 uncultured Eubacteriales bacterium
ATCCGCGGCCTGTGGGGCAAAACGGTACTTACCTGGCTGTGGACATTCACCATGCTGTTCTCCGGCGGTATGATCCCTCTGTACTTGGTCGTACAAAGATTGGGCCTGCTGGATACTTTCACAGCGTTGTTCCTGCCCGGTGCGGTCTCTGTTTACAACATGATCATTGCCCGTACCAATATCCAGAGCATCCCGTACGATATGTACGAATCCGCTCAGCTGGACGGCTGCTCTGACTTCCGTTATTTCCTGCAGTTCGTACTTCCGCTGTCCAAGTCCATCCTGGCAGTTCTGACCCTGTACTACGCTGTCGGCCATTGGAATGGTTACTTCGCGGCTATGATGTACTTGACCTCCAAGGAAAAGTTCACATTCCAGCTGATCCTGCGTGAGATCATCATCAACAATACCGTTGATCCTACCCAGATGCTCGATGCGGATGTGCTGCTGCGTAAACAGGGCCTGAAGGACCTGTTGAAGTACTCCACGGTCGTTGTCGCGACCGTCCCCATGATGATCGTATACCCCTTCGTTCAGAAGCATTTCGTCAAGGGTGTTATGATCGGTTCCATCAAGGGTTGATGTTTTCAGTATGTTATATGCGGGGGCTGTAATCCCAGCGGTCTCCCACATATCACATAGATATGTTTCAATCTTTCATTCTTGCAGAAAGGAAAAAAGTAAATGAAACGTTTATTAGCTCTTTTGTTAGCTTCTCTTATGGTCGTTTCTCTGTTCTCCGCCTGCTCCAAGAAGGCTGACGAACCCAAGGAAGAGACCGCTAAGGAAGAAACCAAGGAAGAAACCAAGGAAGAAACCAAGGAAGAGGAAGCTCCTGCTGAGGAAGAAGCACCCGCAGAAGAGGGTGGCTCTGAAGAAGCCCCTGCTGCTGAGAGCGGCGTTGAGATGAGCGCTAACGGCGAAGTCCCGATCGTTTCTGACAAGATGGATTTCACGGTTAACTGCCGTCAGGTTTCCAACGTTCTTGATATGCCCACCAACGAATTCGTTCTGTGGCTGGAAGATGTTACCAACATCCATATCAATTACGAGATGACTCCGGAAGATTCTATCGCTGAGAAGACCAACCTGATCCTGGCCTCTGGTCAGTATCCGGAAGCTTTCCAGTATTCTTCCATCAACACCACGCTGCAGGTTAAGTATGGTGCACAGGGCGCGTTCGTCGACCTGGCTCCGTATTTCGAAAAGTATGGCAAATATGTCAACGAAGCTTATGCTGCAACGACCTATCTGCCGAAGGCGATCACCACTCCGGATGGCAACATCTACTGCATCGCCGGCGTTAACGAATGCTATCATTGCTTCCATGCCGGCCGCTCTTGGATCAACGACGTCTGGATGCAGGATCTGAAACTTGAGACTCCTGAGACCATCGATGCGCTGCATGACGTTCTGGTTGCTTTCCGTGACAACGACTGCAACGGTAACGGCGATGCTTCCGATGAGATCCCGATGATCGGTACTGGTTACACCAATGGTACCTGGAACGGTTATACCGCGAACTGGATCCTTGAGTCCTATCACTATGATGACTACAACATGGAAACCGCTATCCGTGATGGTCATGTTACCTATGAAGCTACCACCGACGAATACAAAGAAGGCGTTGCCCTGATTCGTGACTGGGTTGCTGAAGGCCTGATCGATAACGAGTTCCTGTCCATCACTGGTGATGAACTGTCTGCTATCGGTATGCAGGAAGACCCGACCATCGGTCTGGCGATCGCTGCTCTGTGGTGGCCGGCAGTTGGCCAGATGCAGATCCAAGATGCGAACGGCCTGTGGCGTGAGCGTAACTACAAGGCTCTGTCCAACGTAGAAGGCCCGCACGGCGTACGCAACACCCTGTCTGACACCGAAGGTATCGGCGGTAACCTGGTTATCACCTCTGCCTGCCATGCTCCGGAAGTTCTGTTCCGTTGGGCTGACTATCAGATGTCTGATGAAGCTTCCATCCGTGCCTATGCTGGTTCCTATGAGCACAGCGTAAGCGAGCCTGATGAAGGCGCTTTGGGTATCAACCGTGAGCCGGCTCTGTACAAGATCGAAATGGGTTCTGACCATGCTATGGCCGACACCAATGAGAACTGCGATAACGTTGCTATTTCCAATAAGTCTGGCCGCATCCGTCTTGGACAGCAGACCGATTGGGATGATCCGGAAGCTTACTGGGATTCCGAAGCTCGTCTGTATGTTGATACCTACGAGTACTTCGCTCCGTTCGATGCGACCGATCAGCGCGTTCCGACCCTCGTTATGAATGAGGAAGACGCTAACCTGCGTTCCGAGCTTGAGACTCCGATCCAGGATTATCAGCGTGAGTGGCTGAGCTATTTCGCTCTGGGTCAGAAGGATCTGGATGCTGACTGGGATGAGTACGTATCCGGTTTCGATGGACTGCGTCTGAACGAGTACATCGAGCTGCTTGACAAGTACTATCAGATCGAGTACGTTAACGCGTAATTCTGACTCTGAACTAGTTCAAATCAAGTGTTTTTGAGTTTAGCTCTGGGATGCTAAACCACACGAACTGCCGTGCACTTAGGTGTACGGCAGTTTTATCTCTTAAGAACTATAAAGGAGATGCGTTGTCCAAGTTTAAATGCACTGAAGCACAAGGGGCTGTGATCCAGCATATCCAAGGTCCGCTGCTCGTTACTGCGGGACCCGGATCCGGCAAAACCACCGTGCTGACACATCGCCTGGTCCATTTGGTCAGGGACCAGGGCATTGATCCAGAAAAGATCCTGGTGATCACACTAACGCGCGCTGCTGCGGAAGAAATGCGACAGCGCTTTTTTGCGTTGATGGAGGGGCAGCAATGCCCAGTCCATATCCATACCTTTCATGCGGCCTTTCTGAAAACCCTGCGGCAGGAGGGGCTGCGGGGCAAGATCCTGACAGAAGAAGAGGAACTGCAGATCATCTGCACATTTTTGAGTGAAGAGGAGGGGTACAGCAGTACCGAGGCTTCTTTCCTTGCTCCGCGCATCCTGCATGGGATCAGCGCCTTTCGAAACACTGGGTCCTATCGATGCGCAGAGGTGGAGACCGACCTGTTTACAAAAGCCGGGACCTATTATGAAGAAGCAAAACGCCTGGCAGGCAAGATCGATTTTGATGATATGCTGATCCGGATGCTTGAGAAACTGAAAGAAGACTCTGCATTCTGCGCAAGGGTCCGTGCCCGGTTCGACTATATCTTGGTCGATGAAGCGCAGGACTGCAATTTCATCCAGTATGAGATCGTCCACATGCTTTGTGCAAAGAGCAGGAACCTGATGCTGGTGGGGGATGATGATCAAAGTATCTACGGTTTCCGGGGGTCTTCTCCTGCCTGCATGCTGCAGTTTACAAAGGATTTCCCGGAAGTTAAGCGTATCGATCTTGCCATCAATTTCCGCAGCCGGCCGCGGATCGTCATGGCTTCCCGCAAACTGATCGAACACAATACCGAGCGCTTCCAAAAGGATCTGGTATCGGCCCGGGACGGCCGTGCCGAGATCCGTACTGAGGCCTTTCCCAGTGCGCGCAAACAGGCGGGGTTCCTCTGTCGGGAGATCCTTGCCTGGCACAGGCAGATCCCTTATCGGGAGATGGCGGTGCTCTGCAGGACCAGACGCCAGTTTGGAGTCCTGGAACGGGCCTTCCGGACGGCCAGGATCCCATATGCGGCAGAAGATACGGAACCCTGGATCTCGGACATGGAAAATGACCTGCGGGCTTATCTTACCTTCAGTATCGACCCGCAAAATACGGAATGCCTGTACCGGATCTGGAACCGGCCCAGGCGGGGGATCAAGGAAGCCTACCGCGTGCGGGAAGGAAGCCCAACAGCCATTGAAGCGGTGCTGCAACAGCATCCGCAGGATCAGGACCTGAGGCTGGCTTTGGAGGAGCTGGCTTTCCATCTGGGTCAAATCCGTGCCATGAACCCGGCACAAGCGCTCAAATATATCTGGCGCCGGATGGGCTACCGTACCTATCGCCGGGACATTCAAGAGCAGGAGTGGATGGACTGGAGAACGGTGCAGGATGCCTTTGCCGCGATCCTGAAGGAAGCCGCCTGTTATACTACGATCGAGTCCTATCTGGAAAGGACGCCCGTGCAGAAGCAGGACACGGTGCGGTTGATGACTTTGCATGGGGCCAAAGGCCTAGAATTTGACGCGGTCTGGATCCCCGACATGAACGAGGGAACGCTGCCCTTTGAAAAATCTATGCACATGATCGAAGAAGAGCGTCGGCTTTTCTATGTGGGACTGACTCGCGCCAGAAGATATGTAAGCCTCCTGTATATCCACTCCGGGGCGGCGGGAAGCAAACCCTCTCGTTTTTTACAGGAAATATAATATTTGCTTTTATTTTTAAAGAGAATAGTGTATAATATCGTTGATATAATATGCCTACCTCAGAAACCTTTAGAACAAGACAAAGAAACTTTAAAGGTGCTGTGGAAGTTGATCAATATAAAAGTCAGGGTGAGATCTATGAGTACGAAAAAGAGAAGAAAGAGTAACAAAAACAAGAAACATACTGGATTAAAAGTCCTTGTCACACTGCTTGTGGTGTGTGTCATGGGCGTTGCCGGCTTGGCCGGATATAATGCATGGAATAATATGCAGCAGAAAAAGGTTGCGGAACAGGAACGGGCTGAGCGGGAGGAATCCTACCAGCGGGAAGCCGCGGCCATGCAGAGCGTGTATAAAGAATGGGCAGAGACGGTCGATCAGGATACCATCTACGAGGGTGTCACTGCCATGGGGATCGATCTCGGCGGCATGACCGAGGAAGAAGCCAAGGAAGCGCTCGACAAGTATTATGACGAGGCTGTTCTTGGCAAAAAGATCGTGCTGACCTATAAGGGCAAGACCTGGGAGTACACCTACGCCGATCTGGGCTATACTGCCAATACGGCAGATATCGCCGCAGCCGCCTATGCGGCCTGCCGCACCGGTTCCGTGCGTGAGCGGTACAACCAGATCATTGCGCTCAAGTCCGAGCCCATGGATCTGCTGCTGTCCGATGAATACGATGCTTCCACCATCGATACCATCCTGGCGGAGATCGCTGATGAGATCTACGTCAAGCCGGTGGATGCCAAGCTGGATTTCGACGGTGGTACCTTCAACGTGACCAAAGAAGTCGTAGGATATAAACTCAATGTCAAGAAGACCAAAAAGAATCTTCAGGAAAAGCTGAAGGACGGGGAGGACGTCGAACTGAAGCTTTCCGTGAAAAAGACCAAGCCGGACGTCACAGCCAAGATGCTCAATGAGGTCGGCGACGTGCTGGGATCCTTCAGCACCTATTATGACCTGTACAACGAAGGCCGTAACACCAACCTGGAGGTGGGCAGCGCCCGGGTTTCCGGGACCATGCTGATGCCTGGTGAAGGGTTCAATTTCAACGAGACCGTTTCGCCGGTCGATTATGAATCCGGTTACATGGATGCTTCCACCATCGTCAACGGTGAATATGTCCCGGGTATCGGTGGTGGCCTGTGCCAGGTATCTTCCACGCTGTACAATGCGGTCATCCGCGCGGAGCTGGAAGTGACCGAGCGTTGGGAGCACGCTTACGAGCCCGGTTATGTCCCGAACGGCATGGACGCGGCGATCTACGTGGGCGGCATCAATTTCCAGTTCTATAACTCTACGGAGTATCCGATCTACATCGTTATGGGTGCCGGTGGCGGAGAACTGTGGGCCACCATCTACGGCCATGAGACCCGGGATCCTTCCCGTACTGTCAGCTTCGAAAACGAGCTGACCGGGACCATCGCGAAGCCGAAGCCCGTCTATACCGATGATGATAGTATGTACGAGGGTGAGGAAGAAGTCACCTCCCGCGGTCATGAAGGATCAAAATACGATGTGTACAAGATCGTGACCGAAAACGGGGAGACCACATCCACCTATTTCAGTTCCAGCACATATAATCCTGCGCCGGACCGCATCACCCGCGGCACGAAGAAGAAAAAGAAGGAATCTTCCAAGGAAGAAAGTTCGAAAGAAGAGGAGTCCTCTGAAGAAGAGTCCTCTGAGGAAGAGCCTTCTGAGGAAGAGCCGGAGGAGACCACCCCTGAGGAGGAGCCGGCCACTGATGAAGGAACAGAAGAATAAAACATAAGGAGCATAAGTTGCCATGAGAGAAGAGATCCTGCGCGTCATGGATAGAAACGCGCGCATTTCAGTCACGGATCTGGCTGCGATCCTGGATGCGTCCGAGGATGAGATCAGCAGTGAGATCACGAAAATGGAGCGGGAAAAGATCATCTATGGATATCATACCATGATCGACTGGGACCGCACCAATGATGATCACGTGCTCGCACTGATCGAGGTGCGTGTCACCCCGCAGCGGGATCAGGGATTCGACGCGGTGGCAGAGCGCATCTATCGTTTTGAAGAAGTATCCTCCGTGTATCTGATGAGCGGTGCTTTCGACCTGATGGTCGTCGTGGAAGGCAAGACCATGAAGGAAGTCGCCCTGTTCGTCGCCCGTCGCCTGGCTGTCCTGGATTACGTGCTCAGCACCTCCACCAATTTCGTACTCAAGAAGTATAAGGAGAACGGCATGGTCCTGGCGGAAGAAAAAAAGGATGAGAGGATCATCGTATCAGCATGAGGAAGTATATCAATTCGAAGCTGGAAGGCCTGGCGCCTTCCGGCATTCGTCGTTTTTTCGATATTGCCAGCGAGATGGAGCATGTGATCTCACTGGGTGTCGGTGAGCCGGACTTCGATACGCCGTGGAAGATTCGGGAGGCCGGTATCTATTCCATCGAGCAGGGGCGGACTATCTACACGGCCAACGCGGGCTTGAAGAGCCTGCGGGAAGAGATCAGCCGGTATGTGCGGCGTAAATATGATCTTACCTACGATCCCCAGAAGGAGATCCTGGTCACGGTCGGCGGCAGTGAGGCCATCGACGTGGGCCTGCGTTCCATCCTGGAGCCGGGCGATGAGGTCCTGATTCCGGAGCCCTGTTTCGTCTGCTATGCGCCTTGTACGGTCCTGGCGGGCGGTGTACCGGTACCGGTCCCCTTAAGTGAAAAGAATGAATTCAAGCTGACGGCTGAGGACATTCAGGCCCATGTCACGGATAAGACCAAGGTCCTCATCTTCCCGTTCCCGAACAACCCCACAGGCGCTGTCATGGACCGGCAGGATCTGGAAAAGGTCCGCCAGCTCATCATCGATCTGGACCTGTTCGTGATCTCCGATGAGATCTATTCCGAGCTGACCTATGGCACCGAGCGGCATGTCTCCATCGCGTCCTTGCCGGGCATGCAGGAGCGGACACTGGTCATCAATGGTTTCTCCAAGACCTTCTCCATGACCGGCTGGCGCTTAGGCTATGCCATGGGCCCTGCGGACTTGATCAAGCAGATGACTAAGATGCATCAGTATGCCATCATGTGTGCGCCCACCCTCAGTCAGTACGCGGCGATCGAGGCCCTGCGCAATGCGGATCAGGAAGTGGAGGACATGCGGACCGAGTATGATCACAGACGCCGCCTGGTCTTGAAGCTTTTAAAAGAAATGGATGTGCCCTGTTTTGAACCGAAGGGCGCCTTCTATGTATTTCCGAATATCAGCCGGTTCGGCCTGACCTCCGAGGAGTTCTGCCAGAAGCTTCTGTACAGCAAGCATGTGGCGGTCGTCCCGGGCACGGCCTTCGGCGACAGTGGTGAAGGGTTCGTCCGTATCTCCTATGCCTACAGCATGCAGCAGCTGAAAGAAGCCCTGTCCCTGATGCGTGCCTTCACGGAAGAGCTTGCCCGGGGGCAGCACGTATGAACATCGTACTGCATGAGCCGGAGATCCCGCAGAACACGGGCAATATCGCAAGGACCTGCGCCTGCACCGGTACCGTCCTCCATCTGATCGAGCCCTTGGGCTTTTCGATCGATGAGAAGCACGTACGCCGGGCAGGACTGGATTACTGGTCCGACGTGGAGATCCATACCTACCCTGATTTTGAAACTTTTTTGCAGAAGAATCCTGGCATCCGGCTGTATCTTGCTACCACGAAGGCAGCAAGACGCTATACCGACGTCGTATACCAGCCGGATGATTTTATTATGTTTGGAAAAGAAACGGCCGGGATTCCGGAACCGATCCTCAAGGCGCACCAGGAGGGATGCATCCGCATCCCCATGCTGGAGCACTTCCGGTCTCTGAATCTTTCCAATTCCGTGGCGATCGTTCTGTATGAAGCGCTCCGGCAGATGGACTTCAGAGGCATGCAGGATCATGGATCCCCCAGGACATTCTCCTGGGACTAAAAGAAACCCTATGGACGAAAAATACTTAAAAAAACTGGAATTCGATAAGGTGATCGGCCAACTGGCCGATCATGCAGTGTCGGCACCGGGCCGGGCCCTTTGCCAGGCACTGACACCTTCTGATAATGTCTATGAGATCCGCCGCTGGCAGAAGGAGACGTCAGAAGCCTTTACGCTCCTGGTTTCCCGCGGACGCCCGGTCTTCTCAGGCTTGAAGGACATCCGCCAGAGCGTGGAGCGAACGGCCAAGGGCGCCATCCTGACGATGGAGGAGCTTCTGGACATCGCCGGCCTCTTAACAGGCACGGAAATGATGAAGACCTACGGCAAACATGTGCGGGAGGATGAATCCTACCCGTGCCTGGACCCCATCTTCATGGGCCTGAACCCCCTGTCTGCCATCGAGCGGGAGATCCGTCGCTGCATTGCCTCTGAGGAGGAGATGTTCGACCATGCCAGCCCCAAACTGGCATCCATCCGCAAGGAGATCCGCATCAATCAGGAGCGGGTACGGTCCCATCTGCAGAGCATGCTGCATTCGGCGACCTACAAGTCCATGCTGCAGGATGCGGTGATCACCCAGCGCAACGGCCGCTATTGTATCCCTGTCAAGGCAGAATACAAGGGCAGCGTGCCGGGCATGGTGCATGACCAGTCCGGCTCTGGATCCACCGTTTTCGTGGAGCCGATGGCAGTGGTCCAGCTGAACAACCGGGCCACCGAACTGGCATTGGAAGAAGAGAAGGAGATCCGCCGGATCCTGGCGGAACTGAGCGCCCTGGTACATGGGGCGGCCTCCGAACTTCTGGATGATCTGGACCTTCTGGTACAGCTGGATTTCCTTTTCGCGAAAGCCAAGCTGGCCCTGGACCAGGATGCGGTGGAGCCTGTGCTCTCCGAATCCATGGAGATCGACCTGAAGAACGCAAGGCATCCTTTGCTGAAAAAGAGTACCGTCGTACCCATCACGATCTACATCGGTCAGGGCTTTACCACCCTGGTCGTGACAGGTCCGAATACCGGTGGTAAGACGGTCACCTTAAAGACTCTGGGCCTTTTGCAGGCCATGGGACAGGCAGGACTGCATATTCCAGCCTCCGGCCAGCCGAAGCTGGCGGTGCTGGATCAGATCTTCGCGGATATCGGTGATGAGCAGAGCATCGAGCAGTCCTTGAGTACCTTCTCATCCCACATGGTCAATATCGTGGAGATCCTGAAAAAGGTCACACCCTTCTCCCTGGTCCTGTTCGATGAACTGGGCGCGGGTACCGATCCTGTCGAAGGCGCGGCCTTGGCCAACGCGATCCTGGAGCATCTGCGCAGCAGGAAGATCCTGACCGTCGCCACGACCCATTATAGTGAACTGAAAGTATATGCCCTGTCCACCGAGGGCGTAGAGAATGCCAGCTGCGAGTTCGATATCAATACTCTGCAGCCGACCTACCGCCTGCTGATCGGTGTACCAGGCAAGAGTAATGCCTTCGCCATCTCCCGCAGACTGGGCCTGACCGAGGACATCATCGATCATGCCAAGACTTTGTTGGAATCCAACGATGTACAGTTTGAGGAAATGATGACCGACCTCGAACTGCGCCGCAGAGCGCAGGAGGAGGAGCAGGCGCGTATCGAAAGCCTGCGCAAGGAGGCTGACCGTCTGAAGAACCAGGCGGAGAGCGAGAAGCGGACCCTGGAGAAACAGAAGGAAGCCGTGCTGCAGAAGGCCCGGGAAGAGGCTCGTGACATTCTGCAGAAGGCCAAGTCCGAAGCGGACGAGACCCTGCGTGAGATGAACCGGCTGATCCGGGAAGGACAGACGGTGGACATCCGTACGCTGGAGCAGATGCGCACCCGACTCCGGGAAGAGGCCAATAAAGCGCGGAAACAGTCGGAAAAAGAAGTTGAAAACACCGGTAAAGCGATCCGGCCGGAAGATTTAAAACCTGGCGTGCAGATCAAAATGAAAGGCTTTGACCAGATCTGCGTCGTGCAGCAGGAGCCGGACAACCGTGGCCGTCTGATGATCCAGGCAGGCATCATGAAGATGCAGATCAAGGTCTCGGACGTGGAGAGCATCGAGGGCGAGGAGACCCAGAAGCAGACCAAATCTTCCGGCGGCAAGACCACCGGCGCCGGATCCTTCGGCAAGGCCCAGTCGATCCATTTGGAGGTCGATCTTAGGGGCATGACCACGGAAGAAGCGTTGGGAGTCCTGGACAAATATCTGGACGATGCCTATCTTGCCGGCGTACCGAAGGTCACGGTGATCCACGGCAAGGGCACTGGAGTACTGCGGAAAGCCTGTCAGACGTTTTTGAAACGGTCAAAACTGGTCAAATCCTACCGCCTGGGCAACTATGGCGAGGGTGAATCCGGTGTGACCATCGTGGAAATGAAAGGCCATTGAAAGGAATAGAGCATGAGTGCAAAACAGAAGATCCTGATCGCGGACGATGATGCGAATATCGCCGAGTTGATCGCGCTGTATCTGGAAAAAGAAGGCTTTGAGACCCGCAAGGCGGAAAACGGAAGACAGGCTCTGGACATCCTGAAAAGCTTCCCCGCGGATCTGATCGTCCTGGATATCATGATGCCGGAGATGGATGGCTATGAGGTCTGCCGTACGGTCCGTAAGGACAGTTCGGTGCCGATCATCATGCTGACGGCGAAGGGTGAGACCTTTGACAAGGTCCTCGGCCTGGAGCTTGGCGCGGATGATTATATGGTCAAGCCCTTTGATACCAAGGAACTGGTGGCCCGTGTCAAAGCGGTCCTGCGCCGTTCCGCGGCACCGGAGCGTGGCAATGACAAGAAGATCACCTATCCGGACCTGATCATCAATCTGTCCAACTATTCCGTCACTTTCCGTGACAAAGACATTGAAATGCCGCCGAAGGAGCTGGAGCTTCTGCATTTTCTGGCGGCCCATCCAAACCAGGTCTTCACCCGTGAGCAGCTGCTCAACCAGATCTGGGGCTATGAGTATTACGGAGATACCCGTACTGTCGACGTGCATATCAAACGGATCCGCGAAAAGCTGGATCAGGGCGAGGATGCCGGTGCCTGGAGCATCAAGACAGTCTGGGGCGTAGGATATAAGTTTGAAGTGAAGTGATATTTTCATGACTGGTACGTTTGTTTCGATCCGGACGAAATTCTTAAGGGTCTATCTGGTCATTCTCGGCCTGGTGCTGATCGTGGTCGCAGGGATCACCTTAACGTTCCTGCAGTCCTTCTTCCGGTCCCGCCAGGTGGACGACCTGCTCAAGACCCGTGAGATCATCGATCAGGTTTTGACGGAGTCCGATTTCACGGAATCGACCTCCCAGTCCCGTCTGAATACGGCGGCACAGGCCATGGACATCACCATCTGGTTCTGTACCCGCAGCAAAACGGGCAATATCGAGGTCTACTGTTACGGTGAAAAGGGCAGTGCGGAACGGGAGCGGCTGCAGCAGAATATGACACAGCATACGCAGCAGCAGATCATCAGCGTTCTGAATGGCCGGGATATGGAGTTCACCAAAAACGCCTTTCCGGAGATCTTCAATGAAAGCACCGTCACCATCGCCTATCAGCAGGAGTACATCGATACGCTGAACCTGCTGGGGGTGGAGCAGAAGACCATGAACACCGGTGCGGTCATCCTGAATCTTTCCACATCCCGTGTCAACATGCCGCTGTGGGTCGTATTCGGTACGTTGCTCATCGCCATGGCTTTTGTTTCCATCATTGCCATGATCATGATCCTGATCTCCACCAACAATATCATCCAGCCGGTCAGTGAAATGAAGGATATCTCCCGGGCGATCGCCGATGGTGATTTCTCCAAGGAGATCGCTGTGACCAGCAATGATGAGATCGGTCAGCTGGCGGAGGCCATCAACTCCATGACCAATGACCTGAAAGAACTGGAGAACATGCGCAGCGGTTTCATTGCGAACATCTCCCATGATTTCCGCTCACCCCTGACCTCGATCCGGGGCTTCCTGGAGGCGATGCTGGACGGCACCATCCCGGAAGAGCTGCATCCTAAATACATGCAGATCGTTCTGGACGAGACCAACCGGCTGACGAAGATGACCAACAATATCCTGGATCTGACGAAGATGGAAAATGGACAGGACGAGGTAAAGCCGGTCCATTTCGACGTCAATGAAATGATCATCAAGATGGCGCTGGGCTTCGAGCAGCGCATCGAGGAAAAGAAACTGAAGATGGATTTTCAGTTTCTGCAGGAGAAACTGTTCGTCAACGCGGATATCGACAAGATCCAACGGGTGATCTACAACCTGATCGACAATGCTTTGAAATTCACCCGGGAGGGGGATTCCATCTGCATCGAGACCGGTGTGGTGGGCCAGAAGGCCGTGATCACCGTGGCGGACACTGGTCTTGGGATCGATGAGAAATCCCTGCCGCATATTTTCGAGCGGTTCAACAAGGGGGATGCTTCCCGCGGCCATGATAAAAAGGGAAATGGCCTGGGCCTGACCATCGTGCGTCAGATCCTTCTGAACCACGGCGAGGATATCAAAGTTTCGAGCAAACCGGGACAGGGCACACGTTTTACGTTCACGCTGCCCTTGGCCTATAAAATCAATCTTGTAGAAAAGAAGTAAGAATGCATGAGACCTAAAGTTTACCTGATCGTTAACCCTGCATCCCGCAGCGGTAAAGCCGTAGAAACCTGTACCATGGCAGAAGAGGTGCTGAAAAACCGTAAGATCCCCTATACTGTGATGTTCACGCAGAAAAAGTGGGACGCGGCGCGGTTTGCGAAGCAAAGCTGCCTGGAAGCCAATGCGGCAGGTGAGATCTGCAACCTGATCATCGTCGGTGGTGATGGCACCATCAATGAGGCGATCAACGGGATCCCGGATTTTTCCAAGGTCCGTTTCGGCGTAGTCGCCAATGGTTCCGGTAATGATTTCGGACGGGGGTTGAAGATCCAGGGAACACCCAAGGAACAGATCCGCTGGATCCTGGACGATCTGAAAGAAGACAAGGCCCCGGATCTGCTGGATCTGGGCAAGGTCACATACGATAAAGGGCAGAAGAGCCGGTATTATGCGGTCAGCAGCGGTTTCGGGCTGGATGCTGAGATCACGAGAAGGACCAATCTTTCGCCATTGAAAGCACTCCTGAACAAGGTCAAGCTGGGCAAGCTGACGTACCTGATCATCACTGTACAGGCCCTGTGCAGTATGGTGACGACCCGGATGTACATCAAGCGGGGCGACAGCCACGGGATCTTCAGCAAGGTCCTGTTCCTGGCCGGCATGAACATGATCGGCGAGGGCGGCGGTATCCCCATGGCGCCGGATGCATCCCCCAGGGACGGCAAACTGTCCGTCTGCATGGTGCACGGGATCCCGAAATGGGCCACCTTCTTTGTGCTGCCGGTGCTGGCCATTGGTAAGCATAAGCGCCTGCACGGCGTATTGATGTTTGATGAAAAGAGTTTTACAGTCCAGGCTGACAAGCCCATGGTGCTCCATACCGATGGAGAGCATGTGTGCAACACGATGGAGGTCGAGTATGCCTGTGTTCCGCAGGTACTGCCGGTGATCGGACTGAGAGGGTGACAAGAACATGAGTGATCAGTTTAAAGAAGAACAGTTTTACGAACAACAACCAGAAGCCAAACCAGAACAGGAATCCCCCTATCTGGCGCCGGAATCGCCTTTCTACCGGGAAGATGTGATCATGCAGATGCAGCTGCGTCAGCAGATCGAAAAAGAGCAGGAGCGGCTCAGACAGAAGGCTTTAAAACGCCAGCAGCGGCGCATGGAGCGCCAGGCCCATGGCTGGAAACTGGGCGTTGCGATCCTGTCTTTGATCACCCTCAGCGCCACCACCTTTGGCGGCGTATACTGGGCCAGTGATCTGCTCAACCGTACGCGGGACGCGAAAGAAAGCGGCAGCTTCTTCTTCCCGCCCTCTGAGAAAGCTGTCACGGAGGTGCAGGACATCACTACGCTGCAGAATTCGGAATATGATTCGATCGCCGATATCGCCGATGATGTCGGACATTCCGTGGTAACCATCGTCACAACGGTCGCGGCGCAGGATCCTACGGGCATCATGGGTGAATCCTACGGAGAAGCTCTGGGCAGCGGCGTGATCATCGGAGAAGAGGGCGATGAGCTTTATATTGCCACCAATTTCCATGTCATCAATGGTGCGACCGACGTCAAGGTCCTGATGGGCAGTGACGAGACGGTCTCTGCCACGGCCTACTATAAGGGTTCGGATTCCGGCAATGACTTGGCAGTCATCTATGTCAAAAAGTCGGACCTGGACGAAAAGACCTTGAAAGAGATCAAGATCGCCACACTGGGCGACAGTGACAGTCTGAAGGTAGGGGATCTGGCGATCGCCATCGGCAGCCCTATCGATAAATCCTATAGTAATACGGTCACCGCGGGCATCATCAGCGGCCTGGAGCGCTCCGTCTCCTTCAAAGATGAGGCGACGGGCCTGGTCAATACCCTGATCCTGCTGCAGACAGACGCGGCCATCAATCCGGGTAACTCCGGCGGCGCTCTGGTCAATGGTCGGGGCGAGATCATCGGCATCAACGATGCGAAGATCGTTTCCTCAGACGTGGAAGGCATGGGATTCGCGATCCCCATCTCCACGGCCAAGCCGGTCCTGGAGGAACTGATCAACCACGGCAAGGTCATCCAGCCGTATCTGGGCATCACCGGCTCCGGCATCGACGCGGCTTCCGAGTTCGCGGTCACCTACGGCATGTTCTCCGGCGTCTATGTGCAGACGGTCGTGGAGGGCCTGTCCGCTGATCAGGCCGGTATGAAGGCCGATGACGTCATCATCGAATTCAATGGGACCAAGATCGATACATTCAAGGATCTGACGGATGCACTGCATGCTTGTGAGATCGGGCAGACGGTCGAGGTCAAGGTCGTGCGCGGTTACGTGGATGGAGATCCGGAGACCGTTACATTGACATTAACAGTACAGGAAAAACCGGGAGATTTCGATTAATATGCGATTTATACAAACGTTGAAAGAGGGCGACCATGTGGTCGAGCATTACTTCTGCAAGGATAAGCAGAAGATGGTCACCAAAGCAGGGAAAAACTATTTTAACGTCACTTTGCAGGACAAGACAGGCACCCTGAACGCGAAGATCTGGGACCTGTCGCCGCAGATCTTTGATTTCAATAAAAACCAGATGGTCAAGGTGGACGCGCAGATCACTTCCTATCAGGGAGATCTGCAGGCGAACATCTACAGGATCCGCCCCAGTGAGCCAGGCGAGTACCAGCTTTCGGACTTCATCCGCCAGACGGACAAGGACGTGGAGCAGCTCTATCAGGGGCTGGTCCGCAGGATCCAGGAGGTCAGAGATCCCAAGCTGCGGCAGCTTTTGGAGAGCTTCTTTGTGGATGATCCGAAGTTCATCAAGCGGTTCAAGGAGCATCCCGCTGCTAAAAGTGTGCATCACAACTATCTGGGCGGCCTGATCGAGCATGTATCGGCCGTGGTAGAGAACGCGGTCTACATGGCGGACGCCTATGCGGGCGTGGACCGGGATCTGGTCATTACCGGCGCCATGCTGCATGATATCGGCAAGGTCCGGGAGCTTACGGAAATGCCCGTTGCAGAGTATACGGACGCCGGGCAGATGCTGGGTCATATCATTCTGGGCTATAACATGGTCCAGGAACGTATGAACCGGCTGGGCGCATTCCCGCGCAGTCAGCAGGAGCAGTTGCTGCACATCATCCTGTCCCATCATGGAGAGCTGGAATTCGGTTCCCCCAAGGTGCCGATGACCCGGGAAGCGATGATCGTCCATTTCGCGGACAATATCGACGCGAAGATGAAGGTCATGGAGACCTTTATCGAAGAGGATCCGTCCGACGGACACTGGACCGCCTATAACCGGTTCCTGAACCGCAACCTCTATAAGCCGGAGAAAAAAGAGAAGTGAATAAAAATGAGATCATCGAGATCCGCATCACGGATCTCGATCAGGAAGGGATCGGCATCGGTCATACCGATACCGGTCTTGCTGTTTTTGTAAAGGATACGGTGCCAGGTGATCTGGTACAGACCCGCATCGTCAAGGTCAAGAAGCATCTGGCCTTTGGCCGGGCTGAGCAGATCCTGGAGGCTTCACCGGAGCGGGTCAAGCCTGCCTGCGTAAAGTCCCGAGCCTGCGGCGGCTGTGTCCTGCAGCAGATGTCCTATCCAGCGCAGCTGAAGGTCAAGCAGAAAAAGGTCGAAGAATCCTTACGCAGGATCGGAGGCATCGCGCATCCGGAGCTTTTGATGGAGCCCATCACGGGCATGGAGGAACCCTGGCATTTCCGCAATAAAATGCAGTTCCCCTTCGGCCAGGCAGGCGGGCACACGGTCCTGGGCTTTTACGCAGGGCGTACCCATGCACTCGTCCCGTTGCAGGACTGTGCTGTGGGCCAGCCGGTCAACCAGGGCATCATGGAGACCGTATGCCGCTGGGCAAATGAGTTTTCGGTCCCTGTATATGATGAAAGCAACCATCAGGGGCTGCTCCGGCATCTTCTGACCCGCGTTGCTTTTGCCACGGGTGAGGTGATGGTCTGCCTGGTCATCAATGGCAGAAAAGTACCCTATGCGGAAGAATTGGCCCACAGGCTGGAGAAAAGCATCGCAGCCTATGATCTGCGCCTGGTGTCCTTCATGTACAATGTCAACACGGAACGGACCAACCGGATTCTGGGCACCCATTCTTTTGTGCTGCAGGGCCAGCCCTACATCACGGACCACATCGGGGACCTGTCCTTCAGGATCTCGCCTCAGTCCTTCTACCAGGTCAACCCGGCCCAGACACGCAGGATCTATGAAAAGGCGTTGGAATACGCACAATTGAACGGGCAGGAGACCGTTTGGGACATGTACTGCGGTACAGGCACTATCTCACTGTTCCTTTCCGCCCGGGCCAGGCAGGTCTTCGGCGTGGAGATCGTCCCGGAGGCGATCCGGGATGCCCGGCAGAACGCCCTGGACAACGGGATCAAAAATGTAGAATTCTTCGTCGGAAAAGCGGAAGAAGTCGTGCCTGCCTGGCATGAAGCGCAGGGACGGACGACCCCCATCGACGTTGTCGTCGTGGATCCACCGCGCAAGGGCTGCGACCCGGTGCTGCTGGACACCCTGGTGCGCATGCAGCCCGATCGGATCGTCTACGTTTCCTGCGACCCCGCCACCTTGGCCAGAGATATCCATTTCCTGCAGGAGCAGGGCTATGTGCTCAAAAAAGCGGCAGCCTTTGATGCTTTTTGTCATACGATGCACGTGGAGACAGTAGTCTGCTTGAGCAACAAAAATGCAAAGCCGAAGGACTATGTTGAGATCGGCGTTGACGCTGTGGATTATTACAACATC
>CADBPG010000010.1 GCA_902796435.1 uncultured Eubacteriales bacterium
ATCTCGCCCAGCGCCTGCACGAAGACCGGATGGGTGGTCGCGTGGCGTTCCGCCTTTTTCCCAAGGATCAGATTGACCTTGATCAGCACGGTGCGCCCGGGTTCCATATAGGCTCCCAACCCGCCCATGTCCTGGATGGCCTGCTCCAGCGCCTTGCGGACCGCCGCCTTTTCGTAGCGGTCACAGGCCTGTATCGAAACGATCTGATTCATAAAACTCCTTGATCCTGTGTTTCCATTCCGTAGATTCTGAGTACCTCCTGGGTGTACTTGCCAGGTGCCTCGTAAACGATCAACGGGGGGGCTGTCTTAAGCTCGGCTCCCCCCTGCAGCACCGCCTCGATGAGCATCATCGTAGGCGCGGTATCCGCGTAGGGCTGCACGAAACGCAGCCGTTTGGGCTCCAGATGGTGGCGCGTCAGGGCGCCGAAGACCGCGGTCAGCCGGCTGGGCCGGTGTACCAGGTACAGCCTGCCTTTGGATTTCAGCACACGGGCCGCGGCCGCAGCCACATCCTCGATGGTGCAGCTGACCTCGTGCCGGGCGATGGTGCGGGCTTCTGTTTCGTTCTTCAGCCCGCTTCCTGCGGGCATATAGGGCGGATTGCTGACGACCACGTCCATGGACTGGCCGGGATACAGAGACAAGATCTGACGCAGGTCCCCGCAGGTGATGGTGATCTGCTCCTCCAGACCGTTCATCCGCACACTGCGGCTGGCCCGTTCCGCCATTTCCGGCTGGATCTCCAGACCATAATAGCGCGCCTCCGGCTGCCTTGCGTGCATCAACAGCGGCAGGATGCCGCTGCCCGTACCCAGATCCAGCACCTTTTCCTTAGGCCTGGGGCAGGCAAAATCCGCCAACAGGACCGCATCGATCCCGAAGCAGAAGGTGTCCGGATCCTGCAGGATCTGGTACCCCTTCCGATGCAGATCATCGATGCGCTCCCCTTCTTTTTGATATGGATTCTGATTCATAAACAGACGAAAAAGCCTGATATAAGATCAGGCTTTGTTTTCTTCTTGCGGTGCGTTCTTCTTCGGCCCACGACGGTCCGGTCTTGAACCACGGCGGTTTCCGCGCTGGCGGTGCTCCCGCGGGCGCTCCTCGTCGAACTCACGCTCCATGGCTTCGAGCTGACGCTCCTCTTCCACGTCCATCACTTCTTCGTTCTGGCCGCTCTTACGGCGCTTGTGCCGGAGGATGCGTACATCGTCGACAGCATATTCACTGATGGAAATGTCACCCTTTTCCTGGGTCACACCGACCTTGATCTGCTGCCGGAGCACATTGACATGCAGGACCTCACCTACACCATCGGGGGTTTCGACAGTATCACCCTCGTCCGGCAGATGCCGGTTCAGTTCTTCATAGGTGGCGTCCTCGTATTTCAGGCAGCACATCAGACGGCCGCAGGTACCGGAGATCTTGGAAGGATTCAGAGACAGGCTCTGGTCCTTGGCCATCTTGATCGATACCGGGGCAAAGTCGGAAAGGAAGGTGCTGCAGCAGAAGGGCCGGCCGCAGATGCCGATGCCGCACTGCATTTTGGTTTCATCGCGCACACCGATCTGCCGAAGCTCGATCCGCGTACGGAAGACCGCAGCCAGGTCCTTGACCAGTTCGCGGAAGTCCACACGCCCGTCGGCCGTAAAATAGAAGAGGATCTTGTTGCCGTCGAAGGTATATTCCACATCGACCAGCTTCATATCCAGTTCATGCTGGGCGATCTTCTCCTCACAGACAGAGAACGCCTGCTTTTCCAGGTCCAGATTTTTGTTGAAAGTCGCTTTGTCCTCCGCGTCTGCTTTGCGGATGATGGTACGCAGCGGTGTTACGATATCTTCATCACCGGCCAGTTTCGGATCACTGACCACCAGGCCGTATTCCACGCCCCGGGCGGTTTCTACGATGACGTAGTCCCCTTTTTTTATTTCTGTGGTTCCCGGCGAAAAGTAATAGACTTTTCCAGCATGCCGGAAACGAACTCCAATAACGGTAACCAAAAGTTAAAACTCCTTAGAACATATATATTTGCAAAGCCTTAAGCAGGCTTTGGATCAGATGTAAGTGGACAGCAGCCAGTCGATGGTGAAGGCATACTGGGCGCCTTGCCGGATCGCATCCTCCGCCTTCTGCACATGGGAAAACTGACGGAGCAGCTCCTCGGTCGTATAAGACGCGGATACGGTACGGATGGTCTCCGCCGCATCCTTTGTGATCAGCGTTTCCAGATCATGGGTGCTGCGGTACATGAGCAGGTCCCTGTACCACAGTTTGATCAAGGAAAAGACTGTGTCCTGCTTGTCCTTGTAACGGTCAAAAAAGTCCGCCAGCTTCAGGATCTGCGGCGGCCGCATTTCCGGCAGTTGGGTAAGGATCTCGGAAAGCTCTGCACGCAGCTGGGCAAAGTCCTTGGAGGTGGCCAGCTGCAGGGCATAGCCCAGGCTGCCGCGGCTTAAGGCCGCTGTGACCGCACCCTGCTCCGGGTCCATCTTGAGTCTTTCTTCCAGTGCCTGCACGATGACATCGTTTTGCAGGGGCTGGAACCGGATCGTTACGACACGGGACAGGATGGTGGGCAGAAACCCGGTCGAAGAAGCCGCAAGAAGAATGAGCACCACATAGGATGGGGGCTCTTCCAGCGTTTTCAGCAGGGCATTCTGCGCCTCCGGCGTCATGGTATCGGCGTCCTCGATGACATATACTTTATACGCGCTCTGATAGGGCTGCGTATGAACGTCCGCCACGATCCGCTCCCGGATCTGCCGGATGCCCAGAGAGTTCTTGCCCTCCCGGCCGATCCAGCTCACGTCCGGATGGTTGCCGGATTCCAAAGTACGGCATGACACACAGTGGCCGCAGGGCATATGCTGCGCCTGCGGCTCAGTGCAAAGCAAGGCTTTTATGAACGCGTGGGCCATGGTATGCTTCCCGACGCCCTCGATGCCCTCAAACAGGTACGCATGAGAGATGGTATCCTGGTTGATGGCAGCCGCGAGCCGTTCCCGGATCGCCTCATGGCCGGCAATTCCGGTGAAAACATTCATGTTAGAATTTGCAGAACTGCTCTACGTCGATAACGAAAACGGTGGCGCCGCCAGCCGTGACTTCGATCGGATACGGAATATAGCCTTCGGGAGAGGTGCTGTAAGGCTGGTTTGCAATAGTCATCTGCTTCTTTGTCTGGCACTTCTCATGAATGATATTCAGAACCAAATCCACACGGTCTTCTTCGACACCGATGAGCATGGTAGTATTGCCGACACGCAGGAAGCCGCCGGTACTGGCCAGTTTCGTGACCTGAATATTGTTTTTATTCAGAGCGGTCGTCAGCTTATGAGCATCTTCGTCGTGAATGATCGCTAAAATGAGTTTCATGTTAACCCCTCCTTGGATTGGATTATTCTTTCTGATACTTAATTATATCATAGTATTTGTAAAATGCAAAATGTTTTTTCCATCAAATTGCATAAATGCATATATGTTTTTTCGTTATTTTCATTATATAATATAGTTGACAAATTATTCGTTTTGATTTACAATTAAACCAACGATGAAACTATGGGAGGGTTGCACATGAACACCGAGAAATACACAAGAAAATCCATCGAGGCCATCCAGGCCGCACAATCCATCTCTACAGAATATACCCACGCCAGCGTGGACTGTGAACACCTTTTGCTGGCACTGCTGCAGCAGGATGAGGGCCTGATCCCTGCCCTGCTTGGCCGCATGCAGGTCGATACCGACCACCTGCAGAACGAGGTCCAGTCTCTTCTGGCCCGCAAACCCGGCGTGACCGGGCCAGGACGGGAAGCCGACAAGATCTACGTATCCCAGGATCTGGACCGGGTGCTGACCCAGTCCGAGAAAATCGCTGCGCAGATGAGCGATGAGTACGTCTCCGTCGAGCATCTGTTCTTAAGCCTGCTGGAGAACGGCGGCCGCAATATTAAGGACCTGTTCCGCCAGTTCGGCATCAATAAGGAAAGCTTCCTGAACGTGCTGAAATCCGCCCGGGGCAACACCCGCGTCACCAGCGACCAGCCGGAAGCCACCTATGATGCTCTGAAGAAATACGGTACCGATCTGGTCGATGCCGCCCGTCGGCAGAAGCTGGATCCGGTCATCGGCCGTGATGCTGAGATCCGCAACGTCATCCGGATCCTGAGCCGTAAAACCAAGAACAACCCGGTGCTCATCGGTGAGCCCGGTGTCGGCAAGACCGCCATCGTAGAAGGCCTGGCGCAGCGGATCGTCCGGGGCGATGTACCCGC
>CADBPG010000011.1 GCA_902796435.1 uncultured Eubacteriales bacterium
AGAAGCCTATCTGGAGGCGCTGATCAAGGAACTGGAAGCCTGTGCGCCTATGATCAAGGGCAGGGCACTCAGAAGCTTTTATATGGGCGGAGGAACGCCCACGACTCTGAAGCCGGAACAGATGGACCGCCTTTTGACCGCCATCGATAAGACTTATGGCTTGAGTTCTTTTGCCGAGAGAACGGTTGAAGCCGGCCGTCCAGATACCATAGACCTTGAGATTCTGAACGTCCTGAAGGACCATGGAATCGACAGGATCAGTATCAACCCGCAGACCATGCACCAGAAAACGCTGGATCTGATCGGCCGCAAACATACTGTGGAAGATGTCATCAATGCCTACCATCTGGCCAGACAGGCAGGCTTCGACAATATCAATATGGACCTGATCTTAGGCCTGCCTGGGGAAACGGTGCAGGATGTGACTGAGACCCTTGCACGTGTGCGGGATCTGGCTCCGGACAGTCTGACTGTCCATACTCTGGCGATCAAGCGCTCTTCGTATTTTTATCAGGAAACGGGCGGCGTCGATCTGGTATCCCAGGCACCTGTACTCAAGGAAATGATCGATCTTTCCCAAAAGGCGGCCTATGGTATGGGCCTGGAGCCTTATTACATGTATCGGCAGAAGAACATGGCCGGCAATTTCGAAAATGTGGGCTACAGCCTGCCTGGTAAGGAGTGTCTCTATAATATCGAGATCATGGAGGAGCGCCAGTCCATCATCGCCTTTGGTGCCGGTGGTGTCAGTAAGATCTATTATCCAGCGGAAAACCGCCTGGAACGGGCGCCCAATGTGAAGAACGTCACGGATTATATTGCCCGTGTAGATGAAATGATCGAGCGGAAGAGAAAGGAATTACTTCATGAATAAGCAAGAGGTCAGAGAAAGTCTGTCCCGGCGCGAGGTCCATCTGCGTGAGATCTTTATATGGTCGCTGGAACTTCTGCGAGAGAGGCTTGGCCAGTATATTCTTCTGACCATCATCATCTTCCTGCCCACCAATCTGCTGCTGAGCTTTCTGCTGGAGCAGCTCCCGGAGACTGTCGATGCGACTCAGTATCTGCGGGTCAGCGGCATGCAGCTCCTGACGAATCTTTTTTCCATGATCGCTTGCAGTGTCTGCGTGATCATGGTGGGCGACCAATTGAAGGAAGAGAGCGGCGAGAAAAAGTCCTTTGGCGTCATATTCTATGAAGGCATCCGGACCTGGCCCTTGTTCTTCCTGACTACAGTAATGCTGATGGCAGCGTTGGTCGGTGTACTTCTGGTCCTGACGATCCTGTCATCCTTCATCCCGGTCCTTCTGGTCCCGGCCATGGCGGCGATCATCATTCTGGCATTTCTTCTGGTCGTCTTCATGTACGGTTCCAACGTGATCGCGGCCAGACATCGGGTGATGCTGCGCAGAAATCTGGAAATGCTTCTGGAGACCTTAAAGAACCATATGGGCAGGACCATCGGTCTGATCTTACTGGTCAGTCTCATCGGACTGGGCCTGAGCATGCCGCTTCTGAACGTGTTCGAGATCCTTATCGGGAACCGGCTTTCCGGGATCGGCCTTGTCATCGCGGAAACCTTGATCCAGACGGTCTTGAGCATCGTCAACATCTATGCGGACATCGCTGTCTGCCTGCGTTTTGTAAATCTGGAACAGATTCGGAATCTTCCTGTACAAAACACAATTATGTAGAATCTTTTATATATTTCACTTGACGAAAATACACACTATAAGGTATAATAGTTTCCTGTGTATGAATATACTTTCGTTATGAATTCCAAGGAGGAAATAATACATGAGCAACAAGTTGGAACAGTTAGAGCACAATATGGTGAAGATCACCATGGAGATCGACCCCGACGTTTTTGAAAAGGCAATCAACTCCGTTTACACCAAAAACCGTGGTCGGATCCAGCTGCCTGGTTTCCGTAAAGGCAAAGCACCCCGTAAGATGATCGAGCGCATGTACGGCAAGGAAGTCTTCTACGAAGACGCTATCAACGAGTGCCTGCCGGATGCTTATGAAGCTGCAATCAAGGAACTCGAGATCGCGCCGGCTTCTCGCCCGCAGTTCGATGTCGAGAATATCGAGGACGGCAAAGTCACCATCAATGCTATGGTCGCTGTTCGTCCGGAAGTTACCCTGGGCCAGTATAAGGGCCTGGATGTTGCCAAGGATGCTGTCATCGTCACCGAGGACGATGTGGATGAGGATATCCGCAAGACTGCTGAGCGCAACTCCCGTATGGTCGAAGTCACCGATCGTCCCGCGCAGATGGGCGACACCGTGACCATCGATTACGAAGGCTTCGTCGATGGCGTTGCTTTCGAAGGCGGCAAGGGCACCGATCATGCTCTGGAGCTGGGTTCCCATTCCTTCATCGATACCTTCGAGGATCAGCTGGTCGGCAAGAACGTGGGTGACCATGTCGAAGTCAACGTGACCTTCCCCGAGCAGTATCATGCGGCAGACCTGGCTGGCAAGCCGGCTCTGTTCCAGGTAGATGTCAAAGAGATCAAGGTTAAGGAGATCCCCGCCATCGATGATGAGCTGGCGAAGGATGTTTCCGAGTTCGATACTCTGGAAGAGTATAAAGCAAGCGTACGTACCCGTCTGACCGAGTCCAAGCAGCGTCAGGCGGACAGCAAATACCGTCAGGATGTTCTTGCCAAGGCTGTCGAGAACGCCGAGATGGATATTCCGGATGCCATGATCGAGTCCCAGTGCGAGCAGATGGTGCAGAATTTCGCACAGTCTCTCACCCAGCAGGGCATGAGCATGGATCAGTACATGAAAATGACCGGCGGCAATATGCAGAACCTGTACAACATGGTCCGTCCGGATGCTGAGAAGCAGATCAAAGAATCTCTGGTCCTGGAAGCCATCGCGAAAGCGGAAGGCATCGAAGTGACCGATGAAGATATCGATAAAGAAGTAGCCGATATGGCTCAGATGTATGGCATGGAAGTCGAGCAGGTCAAGAACATCCTCGATGAGAGCGGTAGCCTGTCTTCCGTGAAGGAGAACATCCTGAACCGTAAGGCATACGACGTACTTGCCAACGCGTAAAATCACAGCCCCGTGCTCATCTTCAGGGATGGGCATGGGCGTTCTGTTATTCAAATTAAAACAAGGAGGTACCTGTTTTGTTTAAAGACGCTTTAATTCCTTATGTTCTTGAACAGACGAGCTATGGAGAGCGCTCCTATGACATTTATTCCCGTCTGTTAAAGGATCGTATCATTTTCCTTTCCGAAGAAGTCAATGACGTGACAGCTTCCTTGATCGTCGCACAGCTTTTGTTCCTGGATTCCGAAGATACTGAGAAGGACATCCATTTCTACATCAACAGCCCGGGTGGCTCTGTATCCGCAGGTCTTGCGATCTACGACACGATGCAGCACGTACGGGCGGATGTCTCCACGGTCTGTGTAGGCATGGCGGCCAGCATGGGCGCATTCCTTCTTTCCGGTGGTGCCAAGGGCAAACGGTTCATTCTGCCGAACGCAGAAGTCATGATCCATCAGCCGATGGGCGGAGCCCAGGGCCAGGCCACTGACATCAAGATCACTGCTGATCATATTCTGAGGACCCGTGAACGTCTGAATCGTATCCTCAGTGAGAATACGGGCAAACCGCTGGATGTCATCGCTGCAGATACCGAGCGTGACAACTGGCTGTCGGCGGAAGAGGCTGTTGCCTACGGTCTGGTCGACAAAGTCATCGAAAAACGCTAAAACTATCTCATAGAGGTAAATCATGGCTGATAACAAGCACTTCACCTGTTCCTTCTGTGGCAAGAGCCAGGACCAGGTACGTCGGCTGCTGGCCGGCAACGGCGTCTACATTTGCGATGAATGTGTAGAATTATGTGCCGATATCATCGAGCGCGAACTGGCAGAGACCGAGGACCAGGTCTTCGATGAAAAACTGCCCAAGCCGCGTGAGATCAAAGCTTTCCTTGATGAATATGTGATCGGTCAGGATCGTGCCAAAAAGGCGCTTTCCGTGGCCGTGTACAATCATTATAAACGTGTCTATACCCATAACCGGATCGATGATGTGGAACTGCAGAAGAGCAATATCATCATGATCGGACCCACCGGTTCCGGAAAAACCTTCCTGGCCCAGACGCTGGCCAAGATCCTGCAGGTGCCTTTCGCCATCGCGGATGCCACCAGTCTGACAGAGGCCGGCTATGTGGGTGAAGACGTTGAAAATATTCTGCTGAAACTGATCCAGGCCGCCGATCATGATATCGAGCGGGCTGAACACGGCATCATCTACATCGATGAGATCGACAAGATCGCCCGGAAGAGCGAGAATCCGTCCATCACCCGTGATGTCAGTGGTGAAGGCGTGCAGCAGGCATTGTTGAAGATCCTGGAGAGTACCGTTGCTTCCGTACCGCCCACCGGCGGCCGCAAGCATCCGCAGCATGAGTTTATTCAGATCGATACCACGAATATCCTGTTCATCTGCGGCGGTGCTTTTGATGGTCTGGAGCGGATCGTCAAGAACCGTACCAACCAGCAGCTGATCGGTTTTGATGCCGAGCACAATGCACCTGTGGAGAAGGACAATGATGCTTTGAAGGACCTCATGTCGCAGGATCTGGTCAAATATGGCCTGATCCCTGAATTTGTGGGCCGTCTGCCGGTCATGGTCACATTGGAAGGCCTGACGGAGGACGCTCTGGTCCGCATCCTGCGTGAGCCGCGCAATTCTCTGGTGAAGCAGTATGAGACTCTGTTTGCCATGGATGACGTGGATCTGCAGTTTGAGGATGAAGCACTGCGTGCCATCGCCCATAAGGCGCATGAGCGCAAGACAGGCGCCCGCGGTCTGAAGGCCGTCATCGAGGAAGTCATGCAGGATCTGATGTTCGAGATTCCCTCGATGGAGCATGTTGACCGTGTCACCATTACCAAGAAGGTAGTCGAAAAGCTGGCGGATCCGGAGATCGTTTTCAGTACGACTGAAAAGGAAGTCTCCGCGAGAGACCGCGTTTTGAAAGGACAGACTGCCTGAAAACAACAACAATCATAAGGCCGGGTATCGTACCCGGCCCTATTATCTTTTGGAGAAACTACTATGAAATTGCGCAATGTAGCCCTTGCGGCCGTCTGCGGCCGGAAGGACCAGTTCCCAGAGCCCGATCTTCCGGAGATCTGCTTCATCGGCAAGTCCAATGTGGGCAAGTCTTCGTTGATCAACGCGTTGACCGGGCGGAAAGCCCTGGCCAGGACCAGTCAGGCACCGGGAAAAACACGCACTGTCAACTTCTATGAAGTCAATGAAGCATTATACCTGGTCGATCTGCCGGGCTATGGGTATGCGAAGGTATCCCAGACCGAGCAAAAGCGCTGGGGTCAGATGATCGAGTCCTACCTTAAGCAGCGGGAGAGCCTGTGTCTGGCTGTCCTTTTGATCGATATCCGGCATGAACCGGGCAAGGGCGACCAGATGATGTATGACTGGATGACCTATTATGGCATCGAGCCGTTGATCGTCCTCACCAAGCTGGACAAGATCAAAAAGAACCAGCTGCAAAAGCAACTGGCTCTGATCACCCGTGCATTGGGTATCCAAAACAAAGAAAACGTGATCGCGGTATCTTCGGAGTCGAAGATCGGTATCGATACGCTGTGGCAGCGCATGGAGCAGGCAGCGTTTCCTACTGACGCAGCTCCGATATCAGATTCCGATAGATCGTAAGGCCGCGCTGCATCCAATGGTTGCGGACGGCAAAGGCCTTTTCCTCGGTGGGGGCCTGTATGTTCAGTGAAAAGACGATGTGATCATAATCGCGGATCAGGCAGTTCAAGGTGTAGCCTTGTTCGGTCTGGGTCATATCACAATCGGCCTCCAGCATGGAGGACCTGCGATATGTGGATGTACGGGCATATTCATTGATCTCGTCCCGGATACTGTTGGGAATACGATAACGGAAGGTTGTGACGACTTCTTCCCCCATAGGTGTGAGGGTATAGGAACCGTTAAGATCCAGGATCAACTCCGCATATAACAGTTCTTCCAGCAGTTCCTGCATGGTAAAATAATCCATGTAACCCTTGAAAACGATGAAGTCCGAAAGCTCGATCGCGGATACGGTATCCTTCTGCTGCAGAATGTAGAGCAGTATGAGTTTGTTTTCCGTCAGCTGCGGATCTTGCACATTCATTTGCCTTCAGTCTCCTTTACCAGGAAACCGTTCAAGGCTTCCGTAATCGCGGAAACAGATGCGTCATCGTAAACGACGAGGTCCAGCGGAGCGCTGATGTCCAGGCTGAAGATACCCATGATCGATTTGGCATCGATCGTATACCGGCCCGTTGTCAGGTCCATTTCACACGAAAACTGAGAAACGATCTGCACGAATTGTTTGACTTTTTCGATGGTATTGATCAGAACAGGGATCTTTGTCATAGGTCATGGCACCTCCTTTTGTAGAATTGCAACAGTAATATTATCTAACAATTCAAAATATGTGTCAATTGCCAAAATGATAAAAATCAGTTGAAAACAGGGCTGTTTTTATATATAATAGGGTAAGATATTCCGGCGAGATCAGAGCTGGGCCTGCTGCATTTCTTTCGTGCGCGGCAGAGCACCCGACTCAGAAAGGAGAAGAAAAGTGACAAACCGCGTTGCCTGTTATACATTGGGCTGCAAGGTCAATGGATATGAATCCCAGGCCATGCTCGAGCAGTTCGAGCGTGCCGGCTGGCAGGTCGTATCCACAGATCAGGCGGCAGATGTATATCTGGTCAATACCTGTACGGTCACGCAGATCGCGGCGCATAAATCCAGACAGATCCTGAACCGCATGCGCAGACAGAACCCACAGGCACTGGTCGTTGCCTGCGGCTGCTATGTGGATCAGAAGGTCTTAAAGCAGGATCCTACAGATGGCCTTGCCGATCTGATCATCATCAATCGGGACAAGCCGCATATCGTTTCTCTCGTAGAAGCGTGCATGGACCTGCCGCGCAGCGACGACAGCCGGGATTTCTATATTTCCTCCAGCGGTGCACATACCCGTGCCTTCCTGAAGGTCCAGGACGGGTGCCGCCAGTTCTGTTCCTACTGTATCATTCCTTATGTGCGCGGTCCATTGGTCAGCAAACCACTGGACGAGGCTGTGCAGGAAGCAAAAAGGCTTGCAGACAGCGGCTGCCGGGAGATCGTGCTTACAGGTATCCATCTCAGTTCCTATGGGACCGATCTTTCCGAGGATATCGGTCTTGCGGATCTGATCCTTGCTCTGGAGCAGATCGAGGGGCTGGACCGGATCCGGCTGGGTTCTTTGGAGGTCGGCCTGATCACCGAAGAATTCATCAGCAAGGTGAAGGGCTGCCATAAGCTTTGCCCGCATTTCCATCTTTCCCTGCAGAGCGGATGCACAAAAACCTTGAAAAACATGAACCGCCGGTATACACCGGAGCAGTTTATGGATGCGGTCATTCGCATCCGAGAAGCATTTCCGGATACGGCCATCACCACCGATGTGATCACCGGTTTCCCGGGTGAGACGGAAGAGGATTTTGAAGAGTCCTGCCGGTTCGTGCAGGCGGTCGGCTTTGCGGATCTGCATGTTTTCCCATATTCACCGCGGGAGGGCACAGCCGCTGCCATGCGGAAGGACCAGGTGGAAACTTCGGTTCGTCAGGAACGGTGCCGGCGTCTCATCGCGCTCGGCATGGAAATGCAGAAGCAGTACGGTGCCGCATATATCGGGAAAGATATGCAGGTGCTGACAGAAGAGTATGACCCGGAGCAGAAGATCTGGGTCGGATATACGCCCAATTACCTACGGGTACATGTACGGGGCGATGTCCGGCGCAACCAACTGATCCCCGTCCATATAGAACAAGTGTACCAAACCAACAACGGGATCTATGCAGAGGGAGTCTATGATGAACGATAACAGAACTCAGTATTTCAGTGTGATCAACGAATCAGAAAACAGGGTCTCGAATATTCTGATCGACGTCTATCAGGCGCTGATCCAGAAAGGTTATAATCCAGTCAATCAGATGACTGGCTATATCATGTCCGGAGATCCCACGTATATCACCGGTTACAACAATTCTCGCAGCAAGATCACGCAGATCAACCGCGACGATATCGTCGAGGAACTGGTCCGCGCCTTTGTGGAGTATCATCATCTGAATGATACGAACAAAAGCTGATGCGTGTACTAGGACTTGATTTTGGCGACAGAACGGTGGGGGTGGCCATCTCCGATCCGGAGTGCAGGATCGCGACACCCCTGGAAACCATCCGCAGGGAGGATCCGGAAGCTTTAAAGCAGACCATCCAAAGGATCCGCACCCTGGTCACCGCCAATGGCATCGATACCATCGTTCTGGGCCTCCCACGTAATATGAACGGTACGGAGGGTCCGCGTGCTGAGAAGACTCGTGCCTTTCAGAAGCGCCTTTTGCGCGATGTATACCGGGTCACCGTCGAACTGTGGGACGAACGTCTGACCACGGTCGCTGCAGAGCGCCCTTTAAAGGAACTGGGCAAGGACCGTTTCGAGCGCAAAGAGATCGTAGACAGTATGGCTGCAGCCCTGATTCTGCAGGGGTATCTTGACAGTCTGCGTCTGAAAAAACAAGAGGAGAGCAAAATGGCAACAGAAGAGCGTCAGATCATCTTATATGAGCCGGAAGAGCAGTTGAAAACGACCATGAACGTTTTCGCCTCTCAGGAGATCGATGAAGAAGAATATTTCCTTGCCGCGGTCGCCTATGAGGATGAGGAGGAAGAATTTGACGATGAGGATGAAGAAGAGGACGGCGTCTTCATCTTTAAAGTCTGCACCGCTGAAGAGAGTGAATTCATCGTCCTGAATGAGGACGGTACGACCGATTATTATGTAACGACCGAACTTGGCGATCATTATGACACAGTTATCGAAACATTTCAGAACATGAGTGATGAGTTCGACCTGATCGCCGATGATGATGAAGAATAATTTTAGTTTAGAAAGTATAAATACTATAGGTGAGTAATTTGTCTAGAAATAAAGTTAAGATCATCCCCTTGGGGGGACTGGATCAGATCGGGCAGAATATGACTCTGATCGAGTGTCAGAACGAGATCCTGATCATCGACTGTGGTCTTGCATTCCCTGAAACCGATATGCTGGGCATCGATCTGATCATTCCGAATTTCGATTATTTACGTAAAAACGTTGAGAAGATCAAAGGTGTCGTTCTGACCCATGGCCATGAGGACCATATCGGGTCTTTACCATATTTTCTGCGGGAATTCCATGTACCGGTCTTCGGTACCCGCCTGACGAATTGTCTTGTTGAAAACAAAATGCAGGAATTCGGCCTGCAGCAGTACAGCCTCACCACGGTCAAATATGGTGATGTTGTCAAGCTGGGGGTTTTTAGTGTGGAATTCATCCGTACCAATCACAGTATTGCAGATGCAGCAGCCCTGGCCATCACCACGCCGGCCGGTGTCATCATGCATACGGGTGACTTTAAAGTCGACTATACACCGATCCATGGTGATATGATCGATCTGCAGCGTATGGCCTATCTGGGCCGCCGCAAGGTACTGGCGCTTCTCAGTGACAGTACCAATGCCCGCCGCAGCGGTTTCACCATGTCGGAGCGCAGTGTGCGCAGCATGTTCATGGATACCTTCGCGAAAGCGGAGGGCCGGATCCTGGTCGCCACCTTCGCCTCCAACGTGGACCGCGTCCAGCAGATCATCAATGCGGCTTCCGAGTATGGCCGCAAGGTCGTGGTCGTAGGACGCAGCATGGTCAACGTTGTCCAGCTGGCCATGGACATCGGCTACCTTGATATCGAAGATGATGTTCTGATCGACGTTGAGGATATGGACCTGTATGAGGATTCCGAACTGGTAGTCATCACCACGGGCAGCCAGGGTGAGCCCATGGCGGCCTTGTCTCGTATGGCTTCCGGTGAACACCGCAATATCGTGATCCAGCCGGGCGATACAGTCATCTTCAGTTCCAAACCGGTACCCGGAAATGAAAAGGCTGTCACCCGTGTGATCAATGAACTCATGGAGCGCGGCGCCAAAGTCATTTCCGAGGATACCCACGTTTCCGGTCATGCCAGTCAGGAAGAACTGAAAATGGTCTACAGCCTGATCCGTCCGAAGTATTTCATTCCTGTGCATGGTGAATATCAGCATCTGCGCAGCCATGCGGACCTGATCATCGGCTTGGGCCATGATGAAAGAAACACGTTCCTGCTGCGCAATGGTAATGTGCTGGAACTGGATGCATATAGTGGCCGTATCGTCGATAATGTCGAAGTCGAGCCGCTTCTGGTCGATGGACTGGGCGTGGGAGATATCGGCAATATCGTACTTCGGGATCGTAAACTTCTTTCCGAAAATGGTCTTCTGATCGTCGTCATGACGCTGAAGCACCAGACGGGAGAGCTTCTGGCCGGTCCGGATATCGTATCCCGCGGTTTTGTCTATGTCCGTGAATCCGAAGAACTGATCGAACAGTGCAGAGAAGTGGTCCTGCAGGCCTTCAATGGCTGCCATGAAATGCATATTACAGATTGGGGCAGCATCAAGAACGAGATCCGCGACAGTCTGCGTTCTTATCTCTGGAAAGAGATGAAGCGCAGTCCTGTGATCCTGCCGATCATCATGGAGGTGCGTTGATCCATGTATTATATCAATAAATTTCTGGCGCTTATCGCCCGCAACATCAAAAAACTGATCGTATTTGGCGTGGTCGGCATCGGCATCGCTTTGTGCACGATCATGGCCTACGACTTCGCCTATGATTTTGTCTTTGGTGATCCGAACCAGAGTTATGATCCCAACGGAGAAACCATTATGCTGACGATCCCGGAGGGCTCGACTTCAACTGAGATCGCTGCAATACTGGAGGAGAAGGGTGTCGTTTCCAGTGCCCGTCATTTCCGTTGGCGCGCCAAGCTTCTGGGTAAGGAAAACGATTTCAAATTCGGTACCTATTCCTTCGTCAAGGGCATGCCCGAGGAAATGATCATGGATATGCTGCGGGATGGTTCCAAGCAGGAGAGTGTCCGCATCACCATTCCGGAAGGCTGGACCATCGATCAGATCGCGGCTTATCTGCAGGATAAGGAGATCTGCTTGAAGGAGGATTTCCTTGCGGCTTGTGAAAGCACGGAATACGATTTCGATTATTACACCAAAAAGATGAAGAAGGGCACAGCCAACCGCCGGCATATGCTGGAAGGCTATCTGTTCCCGGATACCTACGATGTCATTCCTGAGGACGGTGCCGAGGCTGTCGTAAAGCGTCTGCTGCGGCAGTTTGAGGTCACCTGGTCTGAGGATGATCTGGAGCGGATCGATGAGCTGGGTCTTACGATGGACAAGGTCGTCATCATGGCCTCTGTTATCGAAAAAGAAGCAAAGCTGGACGAGGAGCGTCCGATGATGGCAGCTGTTCTTTACAACCGTATGGAACAGGATATGCCCTGGCAGCTGAACAGTACGGTCCTGTATGCGTTGGGTATCGAAAGTGGCGGTGAGGACAACCTTACCTACGATGATCTGGAGATCGACTCCGGGTACAATACCTATAAGTATGCAGGTTATCCCATCGGTCCCATCTGCAACCCCGGTTATTCTTCCCTGCAGGCTGTTTTGTATCCTGCGGATACCGACGCCATCTATTTCGTCTTGAAGAAGGATGGCTCCGGCAGTCACTTCTTTACCGACGATTATGATGAGTTCCTGGCGGCTGCGGATGGCAACTACTCCGAATCCGACGAAGAATACACGGAAGACGAATATTAATCAACAAAGGAATCTATGAACATCAATTGGAAACCTGAACTGCTGGTCCCGGCCGGCAGTTTTGAGTCTTTACAGACCGCCGTGCTTTATGGTGCTGATGCGGTCTATCTGGGTGGAACACAGTACGGCCTGCGGGCCAAGGCACGTAATTTTGATGCGGAAGAATTGGCGAAGGGTACAGCCTATGCCCACGAACATGGCGTAAAGGTCTATGTAACGGTCAATATCATTGCCCATAATGAGCAGTTGGAAGGTCTCGACGCGTATCTGCGTTATCTGCAGCAGATCGGCGTAGATGCACTGATCATTTCTGACGCGGGGATCCTGGAGATCGCGAAAGAGACCATCCCTGAAATGGAACTGCACTTAAGTACCCAAGCCAGTGCTACCAATTACCGCACCATGAATTTCTGGCACCAACAGGGTGTCAAGCGCATCGTCTGTGCGCGGGAAATGAGCCTGGAGGAGATCCGGGAGACCCGGGAGAAGATCGATCCGGAGCTGGATCTGGAAGCCTTCGTACATGGCGCCATGTGCATGTCCATCTCTGGGAGATGCGTCCTCAGCAATTATATGGCGGGCCGGGATGCCAACCAAGGTGCCTGCGTCCATCCCTGCCGTTGGAAATACGCCCTCATGGAGGAGTCCAGACCCGGGGAATACATGCCGGTCTTCGAGGATGAGAACGGCACCTATATCTTCAATTCCAAGGATCTGTGCATGATCGAATACATTCCCGAACTGGTACAGGCCGGTGTCATGAGTTTCAAGATCGAAGGTCGTATGAAAACGCCGCTGTACGTGGCCATGGTCACCAAAGCCTATCGGGAAGCGATCGATGACTGGTATTATGATCCGGACCGCTATCATGAGAAGATCCCGTATTACCAGGAACTTCTGCGCATGGTCAGCCACCGGGACTACAGCACGGGCTTCTATCTGGGCAAGCCGGATGCTTCCTCCCAGATCTATGATCAGGACCAGAGCCAGCAGAATGCCTTCTTTGTAGGCAAGGTGCTGTCCAATAATGGAGCACAGGCGTTGGTAGAACAACGCAATAAGTTCTCCGTAGGTGAGACGATCTTTTTACTTTCCAAAGAAGGGCCGCTCAAGGCAGTCCAGGTCCAGAGCATCCAGGACGAACAGGGCCAGCCGCAGGAAAGCGCGCCGCATGCAAGACAAAAAATCCTGCTTCCTTTGCCGGAAGAGGCAGAAGCAGGCACGATCTTATTAAAATAAAGCCGGGTCAATAGATCCCGGCTTTTTCGCAATTTGCTAAGTGCTCATCATAGTCCGCGGCGAAGTAATACTTGCCATCCGCATCATATACGAAGAAGAAGTCATCCGATTCTTCTGGTGTGAGGACTGCCTGAACCGCCTCGATCGAAGGCATACAGATGGGTCCCGGCGGAAGGGCAGCTGCCTCGTAGGTATCATAGGCCAGCGCTTCTTCCTCGGACAGCCCCTTGGTTTCCTGAAGGAACTGGGCGTAGCGATAGGTCACGTCCATCTGCAGTGGCGTCCCATCCTTCAACCGGTTTTCGATCACCGAAGCGATATGGGGCATGACTTCAGGGAAGGCAGTTTCGCTTTCACCGCCGCGCATCGCTTCGATCTGGACGATCGAGGCACGGGTCAGCACTTCATGGAGTGACATGGTGGTATCAGAAGAAGAAACCATTTCTTCCAGCTTCGCCAAAGATTGCTGCAGGACCTGCTCCAGCATCGGCGCATCATCATAGACCAGGGTATATTCCATGGGCAGCAGATAGCCTTCCAAAGGATCCGGACAGGCTAGTGCTTCTTCCGGAAGCAGAGTAGTCAGGGACTCCATGTCCGCGTCAAAGACCGCAGGATCTGTGCTGATATCACTGTACCGTTTCCCTGCCCATTCCGTCCTTGTATCCAGGTCCAGCGTCTCCACGACAGGCTCTTCTTCGGAAGATTCTGGTTCGGAGGATTCCTCCACTGACGATTCTTCCATCGAGGATCCTTCCTCAGGCGTGGATAGGCTTTCCTCAGCTACTGGTTCTTCGCTTTCTGAACTTTCAGACGAGGCGTCAGTCGAACTGGTCTGCGCGGGTTCTTGCGCCGTTCTCATCGGTCGCTGGCAGGCGGTCAGAAAAACAAGCAGCAGAAACAAGATATAGAGTTTTCTCATAAGATCGTTTTCTCCCGATTATAAGTTTGCATCGAATTGATTATAATACATGGACAATCATTTGCAAAGGGTGTATCATG
>CADBPG010000012.1 GCA_902796435.1 uncultured Eubacteriales bacterium
CGCAGGTTTGGTCTTGCCCTGGGCGATCAGGTGGTCCATGATGTGGCAGATGCCGCCCTGGTGCGGCCAGTCGGCCTCGTTGCCGCCGCCTCCGTGGGAGACCAGGATCAGCGGATAGGTCTGTGTCTTGTCATAGCCAGCGGGCAGGTAGACCGCGATGGACTGGGTCTTGCCGTCGATATCCTTGTAGGACAGATAGGTCAGCGTGCCTTGGGATGCGGGATCCTGGGCCGGCAGCCAGAGGCATTCTTCCTCCAGGCCCACGTAGAGCATGCTGTTGTTCTGCGTGCCGGTCACGGTCGGCACATCCGGCGGGTTGGAAGGATCCGCGATCATAAGGTTATAGTCGCTCTTCATGCCGCCGAAGGCGATCTTGTCGAAATCCTTCAGCCAGACATGCTCGCCCTTACCGTTGGTGATGAAGAAACTGTCCTGGCGCGGGTCACCGGTGATGGGCTTCTCGCAGAATTCCGGGTTCAGGATGAAACCGTAGGGGTAGGCGCCGGCCGGTAGCTGGTAGGTGATCTCGTAGATGCCATCGGCGTTCAGGTGCATCTCGTCCACGAAGAAGCCGCCGATGGAGTCCATCCCGTCCTCATACTGGGCGGGCGGATACTTGGGGTCGTTCTCGACCATGCCGGTCTCGTCCGTGTGACCGGTCAGGTTGCTCTTGTAGAAGAGGAACTCGCCGCGCAGGAGCACGCCGTGCACCTCCTGCGGCACTGATTTCGGGTCAAAAGTGATGGTGACAGGGTAGAGTGGTTTCATAGGGAGACCTCCTTCTCTTTTCATTAGTGTAACATACATTGTATCGATTGACAAAGCCCAAAAACCGTTGTAAAGTAGCAAATGCAGCAAAAATACAAGAAAACGAGGTAACATAATGAGTCGAGTCATAGGTGTAGCGGTCGTCGGATACGGCGGCATGGGCGGATGGCATACCCGCATCCTGCAGCAGATCCCGGAGACCGAGCTGAAAGGCGTCTATGATATCCTGCCGGAGCGCAACCAGGCGGCGGAGGCCGTGGGGATCCATGCGTACGGCAGTTTGGAAGAACTGTTGGCCGATCCTACGGTCGATGTAGTCACCGTGGCGATCCCGAACGATGCGCACAAGGATGTCGTCATCGCCGCGTTGGAAGCGGGGAAGCTTGCCATCAGCGAGAAGCCGGTCACCACATCTTCTGCGATCCTGGAGGAGATGATCGCGGCTGCGCATCGCACAGGTTCTATCTTCACAGTGCACCAGAACCGTCGTTGGGACGAGGATTATCTGGTGGCACGTTCCATCGTGGAATCCGGCAAACTGGGCCGGGTCTTCGCGATCCAGTCCCGCGTACACGGTTCCCGCGGGATCCCGGGCGACTGGCGCAACACGAAGGAGCACGGTGGCGGCATGGTCCTGGACTGGGGCGTGCATCTGCTGGACCAGATGAACATGATGATGGGCCGCATGCCGGTTTCGGTCTACGCGACGCTGTCTAACGTGACCAACGAAGAGGTGGACGATGGTTTCACCGCGACCTTTACTTACGATAACGGACTGATCTTCACTGTCGAAGTCGGTACGAGCAACTTTATCAATCTGCCGCGTTGGTACGTGGAAGGCCTGAACGGCACGGCCGTGATCGAAGACTTCCATGTGAACGGCAAGATCGTCGTGGCCACAGCCGACGAGGAGCACGATGCGGTGCCGATCATCACGGCGGCCGGCCTGACCAAGACCATGGCCCCGCGCACGCCGGAGACGATCGCGGAGGAGCCCCTGCCGCGCATCGACACCGACATCAAGGATTACTATCGCAACATCGCCAAAGTCGTCAATGGCGAGGCCGACCCGATCGTGACCCACGACCAGCAGCGCCAGCTGATGCGCCTGATGGAAGCGATCTTCGAATCGGCGGAGAAGAACGAAGTCGTACGGTTTTAAAATGTAGTTAGAAAAGCAGCTGTTCCTGCGTGGGGCAGCTGCTTTTTTAGTGTGATTACGTGTTACAATCCCACTTTCTCAAACGCTACCCGTGGATCGTCATCTTCTTCAACAAATATGATGCCGCAACGGGTGAAGCCCAGTTTCTCCAGCAGGTGCTGCATGGGCTGGTTGTCGCCGTGGGTGTCGATGCGGAGGTGGCCGGTGCGTTTCAGGGCCCAATTTAAACAGTAGGTGCCGATGCCAGGCACGGAGCCGTCGCCGGCGATGCGGTGGACCACACTGTAGGGTGCGTCTGAGATCCAGGCACCGTCGATGGTGGCGTAGGTGGGATCGGGACCCTCGGTCATGTAGAAGGTGCCGACGATGTGGCTGCCGTGCTGGCAGACGAAGCTTTTGCCGACGGCGATGTCCTGCTCCAGGACGGAGGCGGGGGGCCAGGCGGTGCCGTTGTGATAGGCGGCGCCCCACTGGCGGGCGTTGCCCTGGGCGGCCATGAAGCCGCGGGCTTTTTCATAGATGCGGAGCATCTCCGGCAGGTCGGCGGGAGTTGCCTGGCGGACACCGAAGGGGATCTCGCCGATGACCTCGTACAGGTCGCGGCCGCCGCATTTTTCCTCGAAGTAGGCCTTCAGTTCCAGGTTTTTCTGCCATTTCGTATCCGGGTAGCGGCCGTAACGGTCCTTCACGTCCCACATCCGCACCTCGATGGGAGCGACGCCCTCGGCCATGCCGATGGAATCCGCCAGCTGGATCAGGCGGTCATAGTCGTCGAAGGTGTAGGACTTGAGCATCTGCTCCGTGTAGATGCGCTCTGGAGAGTCCTTGTCCTCCGGGGCCACGTCGTTATCGATATCCTGCAGGTTGTAGGAGTGGGTGATGCAGATCTTGGCCACCTCGGGGTAGCCCAGCTCCAGCATGAAGCGGCAGCCATCAGAGATGTGGGTGATGTGGTGAGTGCCGTAGCGGCGGCCGATGTCGTGCAAGAGGCCCAGGATATAGGCCTTTTCCGGGTCCAGGCCGCTGGCGGCGGCGATGGCTTCAGCGGCGCGGGCCACGGTGCGGCTGTGGTCGCCCCAGGGGCCGGGGTTCATGGGGACGGAGGTTTCTAAAAGACGCTCAGCTTCGGAGCGGGAGGGGTATCCTTGCATGTTCTTTGTACCTTTCTCGGGCAATGCTTGTCCTTGTAGTATACCACATTTTTTCTATAGGTGAATTGTAAGTTTTCAGGGATTATGATACAATCAGTGCAGAAATGAAAAAGGGAGAGATTTGCTACCCATGAGCAGAGAAAGACGCAGCAATGAAGTAGATATGCTGCACGGCCCGCTGGCCAAGAAAATATTCATGTTCGCGCTGCCGCTGGCAGCCAGTTCCATTTTGCAGCAGTTGTTCAACGCTGCGGACCTGGCCGTCGTCGGGCGCTTTACCAACCCGCAGGCGATGGCCGCGGTAGGCAGCAACGCCTCCGTCATCGGCCTGCTGGTCAACCTCTTCGTCGGCCTGTCGGTCGGCGCCAACGTGCTGATCGCCACACTGGTCGGCCGGGGCGAGCGTTCGGAGATCCCGGACGCAGTGCATACCATCATCACCCTGGCACTGGTGACAGGTGTCATTATCATGGGCTTAGGCATCGCACTGGCCCGGCCGATCCTCACCCTCATGGGCGCGCCACAGGAGGTCATCGATCTGGCCACCCTGTACCTGCGCATCTATTTCTGCGGCATGCCGGTCATCATGATCTACAACTACGGGTCGGCCATATTGCGCAGCCGCGGTGACAGTAAGCGGCCCTTCTTCAGCCTGACACTGGCGGGTGTGCTGAACGTGCTGATGAACCTGCTGTTCGTCATTGTTTTCAAGCTGCACGTCATCGGCGTCGCACTGGCGACGGTCCTGTCCAACTGCGTCAGCGCGGGCCTCATTTTGTACTTCCTCATCAAGGAGTCGGACGAGTTCCACCTGAACTTAAAGCAGTTGAAGATCCGCAAGGACCACCTGCTGCAGGTGGTACGCATCGGCTTACCGGCCGGTCTGCAGAGCACGGTCTTCTCCCTGTCCAACGTGGTGATCCAGAGTGCCATCAACAGCTTCGGTACGGCCTGCATCGCCGGCATGACCGCTTCGCAGAACTTCGACTTCATTTCCTATTGCATGACAAATGCCTTCGCCCAGGCGGCGGTGACCTTCACCAGCCAGAACTACGGAGCCCGCAACAGCAAACGGTGCCACAAGGTCTGGATGTGGAGCATGTTCATGGGCATCGGGATCGATATCATCCTGATCGCCTTCATCATGCTGGGCCGCCACCAACTGATCCGCATCTTCACCACGGATCCGGAGGTCATCAAATTTGCGATGGTGCGCTTCAAGATCGCCATCGTAGTGCACTTTATCTGCGGCACCTACGAGATCACGGGCGGTGCCCTGCGTGGACTGAACCGGTCCATGGTCCCGGCGCTGATCTCGGTCCTGGGCACCTGCGCCTTCCGTCTGTTGTACGTGGGGCTCTGGTTCCCGGCCCACAGGTCGCTGGAGACACTTTTGATGGTCTACCCCCTTTCCTGGGTCGTGACCACCATCGCCATGCAGACAGCCTATTTCATCGTGCGTAAGCGCGCGTTTCGCGAGCCGGCATAAACTATATGGCAGGAGGTAAATGCCATGAAGACGATCCAACTGAATACCGGTGCACAGATGCCCATGCTCGGTCTGGGTGTCTTTCGGATCAGTGATAAAAAGCAGTGCCGCCAGGCAGTGCTCCATGCGATCCGGACCGGTTACCGCCTCATCGATACCGCCACGGCCTACACCAATGAGGACGCGGTGGGGGATGCGGTGCGGCAGGCCATCGACGAAGGCCTCTGTACCCGAGAGGAGCTTTTCATCACGTCCAAGGTCTGGGTCACGGACATGAAGAACTACGACACGACCCGCCGTGCGGTGGAGAAGTCTCTGAAGACGTCGGGCCTGGAATACTTCGACCTGTACCTGGAGCATCAGGCGATGAATGATTATTTCGCCGCCTGGCGCGGCCTGGAAGGGGCCTATAAGGACGGGCAGGTGCGTGCCATCGGCGTGTCCAACTTCTATCCCCATGCGCTGGCGAACCTCTGCGAATGTGTGGAGATCCGCCCGGCGGTGGACCAGATCGAGATCCATCCCTTCTTCATCCAGAGGGAGGCGCTGGTCAACATGAAGCGCTACGGTGTCATACCGGAAGCCTGGGCGCCCATCGGAGGCGGCCGTTACAGCCCCTTCAAGAACGAAATACTGCAGAGGATCGCCGAAGCGCATGGCAAGACCGTGGCCCAGGTCATGCTGCGGTGGAACCTGGATCGGGGCGTCGTGGTCATTCCGAAGGCGGCCCGTCTGGAGCATATCGAGGAGAATTTCAACGTCTGGGACTTCACCCTGACCCCGGATGAAAATAAAGAGATCGAGACCCTGGACTTAGGCCTGGGCGGCCAGAGGACCAAGCATTTCGATCCGGACTTTGTGCGGATGTGTTTAGGAAAATAATTCCCGAAAGGAGTGGATCTATCATGAAAGAAATGCTGCAGGAATACTTATGGATCGTGATCATCGTTGTTGCGGTGCTGATCATCTTGTACATCTTGTACCTGATCGCTTCCAACCGCAGGTTCCACAAGATGGTGGATCCGCATATCGCCGCGCTGAAAGAGTATGAAGAGCGCAGACACCGCATGGTGCACGACATCCCGGAGGGCGTGAACGGCGCGTACGCGGAAGCGGTGCAACAGGCGGAAGCACAGGCGCAGAAGCCGATACCGGCGGATTATACATGGCAGGAGCAAGAAAAAAGGAGATAAGGACACATGGATGAGAGAGAACTGCAGTTTCTGCGGGAGATCACGGATCTGAAAGGGACCAGCGGCGGCGAGGCAGCCGTCCGGGATTATTTCCGGGAAAAGTACACCGGCCTGGCCGATAAGATCGAGACAGACGGGCTGGGCTCCCTACTGGCCACGCTGGGCACGGAAGGCCCTAGGATCCTGGCGGTGGGACACATGGACGAGGTCGGTTTCATGGTGCGTGCCATCACATCGGACGGTTTCGTCAAGTTCTCTCGCTGCGGATTCTTCTTCATCACAGGTGTCATGTCCCAGCATTTCACCATCCAGACCGAAAAGGGTGACGTGGATGCTCTGTGCGCCATCGGGCCGGAGGGTACGCGGGATGGGAAGCTTCCGGAGATGGAGAACCTGGTCATGGACATCGGTTGCTCTTCCAAGGAGGAAGCCATGGAGCTGGGCGTCCGTGTGGGTGATTTCATCGTGCCCAAGGGCAATTTCACCCAGCTGGGCAAGGATAAGAACTATCTGGTCAATAAGGCCTGGGACAACCGCATCGGCTGTGCGGTGTCTTACCGGGTCATGGAAGAGATCAAGAAGAGCGGCCACCCGAACATTTTCATCGGCGGCGGCTCTGTGCAGGAAGAAGTGGGCACCCGCGGTGCGAAGACCCTAGGCTATCTTTCCCAGGCAGAGATCGGTTTCTCCATCGACGTGGGGATCGCGGACGATATGCCGGGCGGCGCCAAGGAGGGTATCTCCCTAGGCAAGGGGCCGGAACTGTGCTTCATGGATTCCGGGACGATCTCCAACCGGAAGCTTCTGCGCTTCGCCGCGCAGGTGGCGGAGGAGTGCGGCATCCCCTACCAGACCTCCATCATGCGCCATGGAGGGACCGATGCGGAAGAGTTCCAGGTGACACGCCACGGCATGCCGGTGCTTTTGATCAACGTGCCGTCACGCTACGCCCACACACCCACCAGCATGATCTGCTATGAGGACTATTGCAATACGGTGCGCCTGGTGACCGAGATGGTCAAACGTCTGGACCGGGCACAGGTCGACGAGATCCTGAGGTTCTGATATGATCATAGATATTATCATCAACGCGTTTGTCTTTTTGATGACCGGCTTTCTGACCGTGCGGATCTTCAAGAAGGAAGGGCAGTGGTCTTGGGCCAACGGGGTCAGCGCCTTCCGGTTCTTCACGATATTGAGCAATGTTTTCTGCGCCATCGCCTGCCTTCTGATGTGCTTCTGCGCAGATCAGACCTGGGCCTGGACGCTGAAATATATCGGGACGGCGGCCGTCGCGGTGACGCTACTTACGGTGTTCTTCTTCCTGGGCCCTACCCAGGGCTATGACAAGATGCTGGGCGGCACGGATGTGTTCTGGCATTTGATCGACCCGCTGCTGGCGATCCTTTCCTTCAGCATCTGGGAGCGGCGGGGCATGAGCTTTGGCTTCGCGCTTCTGGGCGTGCTGCCGGTGGCTCTGTACGGTGTCATGTACCTGTACCGGATCATCTACGCACCGGAGGAGCGTCGCTGGGAGGACTTTTACGGGTTCAACGGTGGCGGCCACTGGAAGATCTCCTTCACGGCCATGATGATCGGCGCCTTTCTGATCAGCATGGGGCTGATGGGGCTGCAGAATATCTGAATTTTTCATACAAAAAGGACCAACCGATTCGGCTGGCCCTTATTTGATTTTTATTCGCAGTCCTCGGCGCAGCATTCTTTGATCTGCTCCTCACCCCAGTCGCGCAGTGCGATGAGGGCCGGCAGCAGGGTGATGCCCTTGCAGCTGAGGGTGTATTCCACCTTGGGCGGGATACAGTCATACTGGAGTCTGTTGACCAGACCATGCTGTTCCAGCTCGTCCAGCGCCTTGGAGAGCATGGCATCGGTCAGCCCGTCCAGGCTGCGGCGGATCTCACAGAAGCGCATGGGGTGGTCGTGCTTGGCCAGCTGCCAGAGAATGGGGATCTTCCATTTCTGCCCGATGACCGAGACCACGTACATGATGGGGCAGATATCGCCGCCGGCACGGATCTGTTGGACCAGCTGCTGATATTTTTCTTCACATGTCATAAAAAAAACCTCACTATGAAAAACAATAGTACTTGCAAAAAGCATTGTGATATGCTAATATAATAAACCGAATGGAGGAATTTTGCAAGTTTTTTTTGCAGGACACTCCAAAGCATCAGGAGGTTTATACTATGAAGAAAGTTATCGCATTGCTGTTGGCTGTGTTGATGATGCTCAGTCTGAGCGCTTGTGCGCAGAAGGCTGGACAGCAGAATATTGAAAGCATGGCACCGGAAGAAGCGGTGCAGGCAGAGAGCGAAGCACCGGCGGAAGAGGCCGGGACCGATCGCCTTGCTGAAATCAAAGAGCGGGGCTATATCACCATCGCTACCGAAGGCAACTGGGCTCCATGGACCTATCATGATGAAAACGACAACCTGGTCGGTCTGGACATCGAGATCGGTCAGCTCATTGCGGATGGCCTGGGTGTAAAGGCTGAGTTCCAGGAAACCAATTGGGATTCCATCCTGGCGGGTGTTTCCTCCGGACGTTTCGACATCGCCTGCAACGGTGTCGGCTATTCCGAAGAACGTGCCGAGAGCTTCACTTTCTCTGATCCTTACGTCTACGACCGCACCGTTTTGGTCGTGCGTGACGACAATACCGACATCACCAGCTTCGAGGATCTGGCCGGCAAGAACACCACCAATTCCCCGAACAGCCTGTATGCACAGCAGGCGCTGGATCTGGGTGCGGAAGTCACCTACGTCGATACGCTGAATGAGACCCTGTCCATGGTCATCGATGGCCGCGCGGACGCGACCCTCAATGCGGAGGTCTCCATCAACGACTACATGAAAGAGCATCCGGACGCACCGCTGAAGGTGGTTTGCAAGGGCCAGGGCGCACCCATCGCCTACCCGGTCATGAAGGATGCTTCCACTGAAACTCTGATCGCGGAAGTCAACCGCATCCTGGCCGAGGCGCGGGATTCCGGTAAGCTGGCCGAGATCAGCATGAAGTACTTCGATCTGGACCTGACCACCCCGTAAGTATTCTGTAAGTCTATAAAAACCCGCACCGCGGGTTTTTATCTCTGTTAGAAACTGTTAGAACGAGAAGGAAATCTTATGAGTCAACATACCTGGGGCATCTTAGTCGATGCGTTCCCGAAGCTGCTCAAGTATCTGGTAAACGTAACGGTGCCGCTGACAGTGCTTTCCTTTGCGCTGGCCATCGTCATCGCGGTCATCGTGGCGCTGATCCAGTATGCCAATATCAAAGGCCTGAAGCAGATCTGCCGGTTCTATATCTGGGTCGTGCGTGGTACACCGGTCCTGGTCCAGTTGTACCTGATCTTTTACGGCCTGCCCAAACTGGGGCTTGTGCTGGACGCTTTCCCCTGCGCGGTTCTGGTCTTCGGCTTCAATGAAGCGGCCTACATGGCGGAATCTGTGCGTGGTTCTCTGGAGTCTGTCTCCAAGGGCCAGCTGGAAGCGGGTCAGTGCGTGGGCATGAACTATCTGCAGATCATGTGGCACATCGTGCTGCCGCAGGCCTTCCGGGTCGCCTTCCCGGCGCTGTCCAACTCCCTCATCTCCTTGACGAAGGAAACCTCTCTGGCGGCCAGCATCACGGTCATGGAAATGTTCCGCCAGGCACAGGTCATCAACGGCCGCGTCTACCAGCCCATCGGCCTGTATACCGAGGTCGCGCTGGTCTACCTGCTGCTGTGCACGGTCCTGACCGCTGTGCAGCATTGGGGCGAGCGCCGGTTGGGCAGCTACGGCACAAAGCCGGAGGATCCGGGTTTCTTTGGCCGGCTGTTCGGACGTCGTAAAGGAGGTGCCGCGGTATGATGCTCGAAGCGAAAAACGTACATAAATCCTTTGACGGCAAGATGATCCTGAAGGGCATCGATGTGACCGTCAACAAGGGCGACGTCGTGGCGATCCTTGGACCTTCCGGCAGTGGCAAGACCACCTTGCTGCGCTGCCTCAACTTCCTGGAGCGGGCCGATGAGGGTACCTTGACCTTCGATGATACCCAGGTGGATCTGCACCATGTCTCCAAGCGGGACATCGCCGCCATCCGGAAGAAGACAGCCTTCGTTTTCCAGAACTACAACCTGTTCCAGAACAAAACGGTGCTGGACAACGTGACCCTGGGTCTTACGTCCGCCCGAGGCATGAAGAAGGACAAAGCCCGGGAAAAGGCTATCAAGGCACTGGAGCGTGTCGGCATGGCCGACCGGCTGGACAGTTATCCGGCCCAGCTGTCCGGCGGACAGCAACAGCGCGTGGCCATCGCCCGCGGACTGGCTTCTGATCCGGAGATCATCTACTTTGATGAGCCGACGAGTGCGCTGGATCCGGAGCTGATCGGTGAAGTGCTTTCTGTCATGCGGAGCCTGGCGGAGGAGGGTATGACGATGCTGGTCGTCACCCATGAAATGGAGTTCGCCCGCAACGTTTCCAATACGGTCCTCTTCATGGAGGACGGTGTCGTGATCGAACACGCGCCTACTAAAGAATTCTTCAACGCGCCCAAGAGTGAGCGGGCCCGTGAATTTGTCCATCGGATTTTGAGCCGGGAGGAGTAATACTCCTCCCGCTCTTGCATGTATCCTGTAAATGATGTAAAATACAGGTACGTCACACGGAAAGGATACTATATGAAGATCGGATTTTTTGATTCCGGCGTCGGCGGGATCAGCGTGCTGCATCAGGCCCGCAAATATCTGCCGATGGAAGAATTCTTTTATTATGCGGACGAGGACCACGTGCCCTACGGAAAGCGCACGCGGGAAGAGATCTGTGGCTATACTTATGATGCCTTGAAGTTTTTATTTGGCCTGGGGGCGGACGCAGCCGTCGTTGCCTGCAACACAGCCACCGCCGCCGCCATTGAATATGTACGCGCCAGTTTCGACAAACCCATCCTGGGCATGGAGCCCGCGGTCAAACCCGCAGTGCAGCACGCCGCCGGCAAACGGGTACTGGTCACGGCCACGCCCTTCACCATCCGAGAAGAACGGCTGCACCACCTGGTGCGCCTGGTCGATAAAGAACACCTGGTCACCCTGAAGGCCCTGCCCGAACTGGTCGGCTTCGCCGAACGGGCCGAGTTCGATTCCCCCGCGGTACGCGAGTATCTGCTCACAGAATTCAGTGATCTGGATCTGGAGGACTACAGCGAACTGGTCCTGGGCTGCACCCACTTCTCCTACTTCCGCAAAGTCCTGGGCGAGATCCTTGGGCCGGAGGTCGAACTCATCGATGGCAGCGAAGGCACCGCCAGACACCTGGCCGACATTGTACGGGATTTGCCATCTGCTGGGGGTGGAAGTGTGCAGTACTATATCAGCGGACGACCAGTAACTGACGAAAAGACACTGAAGTTCTACGAAACACTGGACAAACAAATGGAATGAGTATCTGACGGAGATAAATAAAGGGCTCCTGCGCATTATCCTTCTTCACTTGGTTTGCTAAAGCAAAAATCGTTCAGAAGGATAATGCGCAGGAGCCCTTATGTATCTGTCAGAGACATTATTCCATTGTCAGTGTTTCGATAGAATTTTAAGTCCTTTGTCAGTAAAGGACGGCGACTGACCTTCCCGCCAGCGAGGGTACAGGTACCGCCCCTTTTATTTCTCCAACAGGACCGCGAGCCCAGTAAAGTCTTCTGGAATCCTGATCTTAAGTCCGTCGGCTGTCGTGGCGACAGTACAGGTGCCGTCTGAATACTGGTCTGCTACCTGGAATCCTTCAGGTACGGGGATCACGATGTCAGCAGGAGCGTCCAGCCCAAAGGAGTGGGCTATGACAAGGATCTTGTCACCTGTATCAGCAGTACGGCAGACCGCCTGCCACCCTGTCAGGTGTCGGTAGCTCTCCACGCCTTCGCGGTAGATGCGGCTGCGGCCGTCCCGGATGATGGGGGAGACCTTCTTATAAAAAGCGGTACCCAGGTCGACCTGGCCCTGCTGTGCTTCATCCAGGTCATAGATCTCACCGGACAGGCACATGACGCCCAGCATCGCGGCGGTCAGAGAATAGGTGATCCGCTTCAGGCTGTCGCTGCCCCGCATGACCGCCCAGATCTGAGACTGTCCGGGCAGGATCAGGTGATGCAGATTGGCCGCGATGACAGGGATCTCCGGGCACTCATGCGCGTCGGAGAAGGAAGCCATGGTGGACACTTCCATCATGGATGGCTCCAGACGATGGCCGCCGGAGGAGCAGTTCTCGATCATCAGCCCGGGGATCTGTTCGCGCATGCGGCGGAAGAACTTCTTGGTTGCCTCCATATTCTGACGCAGCCCCTCGCCAAGGGATTCCGCACCATCGCAGCCGATGCCGATGGTCCCGTTATAATCCACTTTGATATAATCGATCCCGCATTCCTGCATCCGACCGATGACGTTTTGATCCAGATACGCTATGACTTCCGGATTGCGGAGATCCAGATAGGTCTTGCCACTTTCCACCAACGTATAGCCGTCTCGTTTCAGCATCCATTCCGTTTTTTCACGGACGTGGGCCTTGCTGCCGATGTTCTCCCACTCGAACCACAATCCGGCCCGCATACCGGCCGCATGGATCCGGTCGGTCACACTCTTCAAACCATTGGGGAACAGTTCCGGACATACGTTCCAGTCACCACCGTTCTCGAACCAGAGCGCATCGCCCTCACGGAACCAGCCCGCATCGATGACCAGACCATCAAAGCCCTTGCCCTGCAGTTTCTCGATGATGGAAGAAAGGTTTTCCTCTGAAGGTACGCCCCAGGTGGTGCAGTATTCGTTGAACAGCAGCGGCAGTGTGTCCGGCATCAACGTATTGCGGCCTTTCTGGATCGTCAAAAGCGCTTGCGTCGCGTCGGTCAGGTCACCGGCTACGACGGTGAGATATGCTTCCGGAGACAGGAAACTTTCTCCGGGTTTCACTTCTTTGGCCCAGTGGCCGAAGTCATAATCCCCCAGGCCGCCGTTCAAGGAAAGGCTTTCATCCTTGCGGCGCAGTTCCATCTGCCAGGTGCTGTTGATCGCCAGCTGCGCAGCCCAGACCACATGGTTTTTGGTATCTTCCACCGCTTCGAAGGGGAAATATCCACGCACCGGCATGGAACCGACCTGTCCGATCTTCTCCAACCGGACGCCATGCAGCGACCAGGAGGGTTCCATGTTCAATCGTTCCAGCGGATCGCTGACCAGGCGGCCTTCAGCGCTCCAGAAACTCTTGAATACATGTCTGGTCAGGCAACCGCAGGCATCACCCTCAACATAAGGAGTCAAGCCGGACAGGCAGAAGCTGGAGAGGTCTTCCAAGACCACCGGCGCGTCGCTCTCATTGATGAATTCACTGCGGATGGTGATCCCTTCCCAGCCATCTTTCCAGGATACGATGTGGCGCAGTTTATGGCC
>CADBPG010000013.1 GCA_902796435.1 uncultured Eubacteriales bacterium
CTGACCGACACGAACTGGAACTGGTCTTTCAGATCCGGGACCAGGCGTGCCACGGCCTCGTAGGTTTCCTCGTACAAGTCGTGCATCAGGATGATATCACCGTCCTGGATCGCGCCGGTAATCTCGGCATAGATCTGATCACTGTCTCTTGTGGACCAGTCCAGGGTATCCAGCGACCAGGTGATGATGGCGAATGGAGCGTTTTCTTTGACCCGGTCATCGATAGCGCCGGCCGTCGGGCGCATGAACCGCATCTGGTAATCCGGTGCCACGGCCTTGACCGCGTCCTCGCATTTGCCCAGCTCACTCATCATGTCGCTGACGGAAAGATCCGGCAGTTCATATTTATGGGAATAGGTATGGTTGCCGATATCGCAGCCCATCCGGACCGCCCGCTCGACACAACCGTGGTCATAGTCAGAACCTACACGGCTGCCCACCACGAAGAAGGTGGCGACCGCATCATGTTTTTCCAGCAGATCCAGGATCTTGGATGTCACCTTGTCGTAGGGTCCATCATCAAAGGTCAGCGCCACCATAGGCTTGTGGATATCCACATAGTGCACATGGCCCGGGTCATCTTCCCGCTTCGGGACCTTGGGCAGCGGCTCCCGCAGGTAATGGGCCATCTCCTCATAGGAAATTTGCTCCTCGAAGGTGCCGCTCTCATCCTGGTACAGTTTTGCCTTATCGAAGGTGAAGGTAAGTCCCTCTTCCCCGATGGTGCAATTCTGAAATGCCTCGCTTTCAGGATCCGTGTTCTCGTAGAAGGAAGGCCGATGTCGGTTTTCTTTCCACAGGCGTTTGCGCATCCGGGCTGAGATCTGCTGCTTGTAGGGTCCTTCGAAGAGGGTGTCCAGGGTCAGGACCTTTCCACTCGGCATCAGCCTGGCCTCCAGCAGCTGTTCCTCAGCAAGGGCCTCCGGCGGGCCGCTCTTTTTGGTGAAGCGGCAGACCCTGAAGTTGGCGTGATCCTCGTAGGAATAATCGATGTACAGCTGTCTTTCTTCCTCGGAGGGCGTTTCCTTGAAGGTTTGGACCTCCTGCTGGATCCGCTGGACGATCTGCTGGTCTACATTTTTCGGGTAATAGGCTGCGATGAGAGTTTTCCCGTCCTGCTCGATGATCGAATCATAGTCCTGATTTGCCGTTTTGAGTTCGTCCGGGACTTCCACTGCTTTTGGCGCCTCCGGTTCTTTCGCTGCTTTAGGCGTTTTGGGCCGGAAGGCGATATGCAGTAGATACCCGAACACGAAAAGCACAGCTGCCATCATCGTAACAGCCGGGACGAATTTCTTCCAGTCAATGACGATCTTTGCTTTTCGTTTTTTCTTGCTGTTCATTTTTTCGGTACTTTCTTACCGGTGCGCCGGCATTCAAATTTTTACGTTTTATTCAGGTACAGGGCTGAAGCTGTCATACTTATACACAAAGTAGCCAACGGAGGTCAACTGACCATGGGTATAGCATAGGTCGATGATCGCGAAATCCTCGATCTCCTGCGCATTCAGCCGCAACATCTGGTCGTATGCACAGTCAACAACGGCGTAGAATTCTTTGACACCGGTCCGTTGATAGAAATCACGGTTTTCCGATGCTTCTGAACTATAATATCTAGCCATGGGAACGAACTCCAACAGAGTACTTCTCTGCTCCATGGTCTCCGTGATCTCTGCCGGCATGTTTTCAAGATAAGGCGCGACATCGACGGGAGCCCCATCGGCCGTGACCATCAGATAATGCTTGTCTTCCTTCCAAGCATTATTACCAAACCCGTACCCATACATGTCCGTAGATATATAGGCAGATAGATCTGGCTGGCTGTTGTCTTTGCTGATGCCATCCGCGGTCGCAAACGAGGCAAGTGATCCAAAGACCGGGTCGCTTTGTATATCTGTAAAGAAACCGTAGATGAACTGCTGGATCCCTTCTCGCGGAGCCTCTGTGTCTGATCGATCCCTGGCGATCTTCCAAACTTCCGGCACCCCTTCTTTAAAGTAAAAGATCCGGTCGCGATCCGTGATATCCTGGATCTTGAAATGGCGTCGAAACTTCCCAAAGGCACCGTAGGCACGCATCGTCATGTAATTCAGCGCGACGTTATTGTTTACGTAGAACTTGTCCAGGACCGTTGCTGTATCCTGACGCAGGTCATAGGTCTCTCCATACAGGGTCACTTCCAGCATGTTCCTGGATTGCTTCTGAAAAGCATTCTGAACAGCACCAGAACTGCACGCTGTGCATAGCAGGATGCATGCAACACATACACACAAAACACGTTTCATCGGCCTGACACCTCCTATAGAAATCACAGAGGCCTTTCTACGGTCCTCTGCTCCGTGACCACTGCCCCGGGTTTTAAGTCATGTGGTTCATCAGGGATCCGGTCCAGCACCTGCAGGTCAAAAGCGACTGCCACGGTCGCCAGTTGCGGATGCTGCGCCAGATACCGGTCATAGTATCCGCCGCCATAGCCGATGCGCCGGCAGGTCTGATCGAAGACGACGCCCGGCATGATGATCAGGACTTTGCCCTCTGCAAGGCGGCTGCCCGTGGGCTCACTGATGCCGAAGGCACCAGGTGCAAGATCACTTTCCGCAGCAAACTGGATGAACTCCATCCTGCCGTCCTGGATCTTGGGGGCGGCCATTTTTTTGCCTGCGGCCCTGGCTGCCTCTATGATCGGCCGGGTATCGACCTCGCCCGGCATCGAAATGAATACGCAGACGGTCTCGGCCTGCTGAAAGGCCTCCATCTGGCAGACCCTGTGGGTGATCTCTTCAGACCAGGTCTGGATCTGCTCCTGCGGCAGGGCCCGCAGTTGTTCCAACATGGCCTTGCGCAGCGCTCTCTTTTCCTTTTGCATCAGTAATCCACCCGCATCATACACAGGCCCTTCGGGGGGACTGTGTAACCGGCCAGTGTCCGGTTCTCAGCGGCGATCAACGCCGGGATGCTGTCCGCCTCCCGCTTCCCGAAGCCCACCTCCAGCAGCGTACCGGTCAAAATGCGGACCATGTACTGCAGGAAGCCGGAGCCATGGTAGGTGAAGGTGATGCGCTCCCCCTTTTGCTCGATCTCGATGGAATCCACCCGGCGTACGGTGGATTTTTTCATCTTCGGGTTGCCGCAGAAGCTTTTGAAATCATGGGTGCCGATGAGATGTGCCGCGGCCTTGCGCATGGCATCCAAGTCTGGCTGGCTGTCCAGCACGTAGATATAGCGCCGGTCGAAGACAGGCTTGCAAGCACCATACCAGCAGGTGTAGCGGTAAGTCTTGCCCACCGCGTTGTAGCGGCTGTGGAAACGTTCGGAAGCTTCCCGCACGTCGGTCACACCGATGTCATCCGGAAGATAGGTGTTCATGTAGGTCATGATCTCCTCCGGCGTCATGGCTGTCTCCATGTGCACATTGCAGACCATGGCCGCGGCGTGGACACCGGCATCGGTACGGCCGGCGCCGATCACCTTGGGCACATCGCCCTCCGGCCGGTCCAGCATGCGGCCCAGCAGCGTTTCGACCTTGCCCTGGATGGTATTGTCCTTGCCCGGCTGGTGCTCCCAGCCCAGGTACCTTGTCCCATCATACTGCAACGTGATCTTGTAGTTTTTCATGGCAGCTCGACTCCATCGTCTCCGGCCTTCCAGCGGCGGATGCGATCCAGCTTGTCCGCGATCTCCGCCTCGGCGCCCTTCTCGCCCGGACGGTAATACTGCCGGTCCTTCAAAGCATCGGGCAGACACTGTATGCGGGCGATCTTCTCCTCCGTGTCATGGGCGTAGATATAACCCTTGCCGTAGTTTGCCTCTTCCATGAGCTTGGTAGGCGCGTTGCGGATCTGCAGCGGCACCGGCTCAGCCGGCGCGTTCTTGACATCCTGTTTCGCCTCAAGGGCTGCTACTTCCAGAGCATTGGACTTCGGCGCCATGGCCATGTAAACCACCGCGTGGGCCAGGTGCACGTCACATTCCGGCACGCCCAGGAAATGGCAGGCCTGGTAGCAGGCGATGGCTAAAGGCAGTGCCTGAGAGTCCGCCATACCCACGTCCTCAGACGCAAAGCGCACGATGCGGCGGGCGATATACAAAGGATCCTCGCCACCGTCCAACATGCGGCGCATCCAGTAGACCGCGGCATCCGGGTCTGAATTGCGCATGGACTTATGCAGGGCCGAAATCAGGTTGTAATGCTCCTCCCCGCTCTTATCATACAGCAGAGACCGGCGGTCCATACACTGGGCCAGGATCTCATCATTGACGCGGATCACCGCGTCCGGATCCATGGTGGAATTGAGGACGACCATTTCCAGTGTATTGAGCGCGGTACGGGCATCCCCATTGGCGAAGCGGGCGATGACGCCCAGCTGGTCCTCGGAGATTTCGATCATCATGTCGCCCAGGCCCTTCGGGCTCTTGAGGGCGAAGTGCAGCATCTTGACCAGGTCCTTCTCTTCCAGCGCCTGCAGGATGAAGACCTTGCAGCGGGACAAAAGCGCGGAGTTGATCTCGAAGGAAGGGTTCTCTGTCGTCGCACCGATCAAAATGATGCTGCCTTTTTCCACATATGGCAGAAAAGCATCCTGCTGCGCCCGGTTGAACCTGTGGATCTCATCGGTAAACAGAACGGTGCGGATGCCCATCAGACGGTTTTTCTCCGCCTGGTTCATGACTTCCTTCACTTCTTTGATGCCGCTGGTGACCGCGGAGAATTCGACGAATTCCGCCCGGGTCTGGTGCGCGATGATGCGGGCCAGCGTGGTCTTGCCCACGCCCGGCGGCCCCCAGAAGATCATGGAAGAGATCTGATCGTGTTCGATCAGACGGCGCAGGAGCTTGCCCGGACCGACCAGGTGCTCCTGCCCGACATATTCATCGAGGGTCTCGGGCCGCAGACGGCTGGCCAATGGCGCAGACTGCGGCCGTTCCTCGGCAAATAGATTCATTTGGTCCATATGACTCCCTTTCGGTACCATTCCGAAATCGCCGCAGGCGATTTGGATCGTGCCTCAGTTATTTGTCTTCCGATGCATGCGAAGGCACGATTTTAATATGCAGCTCTTCCAGCTGTTTCGGCTCGACCGGTGCCGGCGCACTCATCATGACGTCCTGCGCGTTCTTGTTCATCGGGAACGGGATGACTTCACGGATGGTCTCCTCACCGGAGAGCAGCATGATCATACGGTCGACGCCCGGCGCGACACCTGCGTGTGGCGGTGCACCGTAGCAGAAGGCATTGTACATGGCCGGGAACTTGGCTTTCACATCATCCTCGCCCAGGCCGACCAGCTTGAAGGCCTCGACCATGATCTCAGGATCATGATTTCGGACAGCGCCGGAGCTCAGCTCGATACCATTGCAGACGATGTCATACTGGTCCGCAGTGATGGACAGCGGATCGATCTCGCCGCGGGCTGCCTTTTCCAACACTTCACGGCCGCCAGACGGCATGGAGAAGGGGTTGTGACCGAATTCCAGCTCGCCGGACTCTTCGCCGATCTCGTACATGGGGAAGTCCACGATCCAGCAGAAGGCGTACTGCTCTTTGACCATATGTCCTTCGCAGGCAGCACCCAGCATCTTGACGGATACACCGGCAGTCTTCTGGGCCTGGGTCTTCGGGCCGCTGCTCAGGAATACCAGGGTGTTCGGCTCCAGTTTCAGCGCTTCCTTGACCTTGGCGGCCAGGGCTTCGTCCGCGTTGATGAACTTCGCGATACCACCGGCGATGTTGCCCTGCTCATCGGTCTTGAACCAGTAGGGCTTGGCACCTGCCTGGACTTCAACGTCGGTGACCAGCTTGTCGATGGCCTTGCGGGCCAGTTTGCAGTTCGATACCGGAACGGCCTTGACGATGCCGCCCTTGAAGGGCTCGAAACCACAGTCCTCCAGCAGGTCTGTCACATCCTGCACCCGCAGGTCGATGCGCAGGTCCGGCTTGTCGGTACCGAAGGTCTCCATCGCTTCACGATAAGGAATGCGCAGGAACGGAGCTTCAGAAGCGACACTGTAGGTACCGTACTTGGCGAAGATCGGCGGCAGCACGTCCTCGATGACGGCGAAGACATCCTCCTGGGTCGCAAAGGCCATTTCCATATCCAGCTGATAGAACTCACCAGGAGAACGGTCGCCACGCGCGTCCTCATCACGGAAGCAGGGTGCGATCTGGAAATAGCGGTCGAAACCAGAGGCCATGAGCAGCTGCTTGAACTGCTGCGGCGCCTGCGGCAGGGCATAGAAGCTGCCCGGATGCTTGCGGGACGGGACCAGATAATCACGCGCACCTTCCGGAGAAGAGGCAGTCAGAATCGGTGTTGTGATCTCCATGAAACCATGATCGATCATGGCACTGCGCAGTGCGGCGATGACCTGGCTGCGCATGATGATATTCTTCTTGACCGCAGGATTGCGCAGGTCCAGATAGCGGTACTTCAAACGTGCGGCTTCATCCGCGTCCTTGGAACGGTTGATCTCGAAGGGCAGTTCCGCGTACAGGCAGCGGGACAGGACCTTGATCTCCTCCGGGACGACCTCGATCTCACCCGTGGGGATCTTGCTGTTCTTGCTGCTGCGCTCACGCACGGTACCGGTGACAGAGATGGTAGATTCCTTGTTGAGCGGCTTGACGACGGCCATCATGTCTTCACTTTCAATGACCACCTGTGTGATTCCATAAAAATCACGCAGGACGACGAATGCCAGATTGCTGCCGACTTCCCGGATGTTTTCCATCCATCCGACGATAGTTACTTTTTTACCTGCATCTGCAAGACGCAGCTCGCCGCAGGTATGTGTTCTTGACTGGAACATATTTTTCCTCCATGTAATATAATAAGCCCGCTTCCTCCCTTGTATTTTGGGACGAAAGCGGGTCCTTCGTGGTGCCACCCAAATTCGATGCTTACGCATCCTTTTAGTTTCCGGACAGACGGGCCCGACGCCGCTGCTCCTCCGCTGTCTTCACAGATGCCTGGCCTCAGGCGACTCTCAGCACTTGCCGCCCTCTCTGTACGAGCAGTTCATCAGCTACTCCTGCGGAATCCTCACAGATGGCTGTATTATAGCATTTTTATTGAAGGAATGCAACGGGAAAAAGGGGGGTGGAGGGGGGAATTCTGCTTCCAGATGCCGGCCCGCGGCTGATTACCTTCTATCTTTCATTTTCTCTCCTTTTTACCGTAGTCCGGCCGGGCTGATTACGTTCCAACGCGATTGATCATCGTCACAGAAGGTAGTCACCAGCGGCGGTTACCTTCCGTTTTATTCGCATCATTGTGCGGAAGGTAGCCGTCATCCTCATGTTACGTTCTATACGATTCACTAGTTCCCACAGACCGCAAGTGTCTCATACTCATTACGTGGCATTTTGATCATCGAGTCTTGCTGACCGTAATCACCTTGGTTTTACTACCTTCTACTGTAATC
>CADBPG010000014.1 GCA_902796435.1 uncultured Eubacteriales bacterium
AGACCCTGATGGAGCATGGCATCACACCGGGCATCCTGAAGAGCGCCAACTTCCCCGGCGGCAATGACTACAATAAAACGATCATCGAGCCCCACTACGACCAGTTCGGATGGTAAGCCTATAGGTTAAAACAAGGTCCTGACTCAAGCGAGCCAGGACCTTTTCTTTTGTTGTTTTACAGCAGTTTGCGGAATGCGTCGGCGATGGAATAGCCTTCGCTCTCATCATTCTGGTAGACGATCTCCTCCTCTACCGGCTCGGACAGGCCCCGCATGCTGACGGACATACGGCGTGCAGCAGGATCCACGCTGAGGACCTTGACAGAGACCTCGTCCCCTTCCTTGATGACTTCGGAGACGGAACGGATCCGCTTCTCGGAGACCTGGGAGATGGGCAGGAATGCTTCGATCCCGTCCGGCAGGGCGATGAAAGCACCGCTGGCAATGATGCGGGCCACATGGGCTCCATCGATCTGCTGATCCTTGGTATAGGAAACGTTGGCCCAAGGATCCTGGTTCAGATCCTTCAGGCGCAGACCGATGCGGCCGCGTTCCGGATCTACGTTGAGTACGGTGACCTTGACATGATCGCCCACCTGCACCACTTCAGAAGGATGCTTGACCCGCGTCCAGGCCAGTTCCGTAATGTGGATCAGGCCATCCACGCCGGGCACCAGTTCCACAAAGGCACCATACTGCTCTACCCGCACAACGGTGCCGGTATACACGTCGCCCACCTGCACGCCACGCAGGAACTGGGCTTTGGCGACCGCTTTCTCTCTGCGCAGGAGCTCACGGACACTGACGACCACATTGCGGCGGTCCCGCTCGACCCGCTGGACCAGTGCGACAACGCTCTTGCCCACGTAGCTTTCCGGATGCTCGACCTCTTCCTCGGCGATCTGATACAGGGGCAGGAATCCACGGACGCCCTTGTACTGGACCCGCAGTCCGCCCTTGACTACTTCCTTGACGACCACCGTGATCGGACGCTCTTCTTCCTGCATCTTCTCCAGTTCATCCCAGATGACGATCTCATCCGCCCGCTTTTTGGACAGCCAGATGGTATCGCCCCGGGTATCGACCCGTGTCACCATGACTGTGATCGTGTCGCCTGTATGATACAGTTCCTCCAGGATCTCATTCTCGTAGAGCAGCTCGGTCACCGGCAGAACGCCGTCCATGAAGGAGTGGATGTCCACGACCACCGTATCCTTCTGCACTTCCAGGATCGTGCCTTCGACGATATCACCATTGCGTACGTCCTGAAACGATGCGTCCAGCATGCTGGCAAAATCTTCCATTGATTCCATGATCATTCCTCTTTCTTCAGCAGATCGATGACAAAGCATCCCTCCGCGGATTGATAAGTATATTGTTGCTGCTGCAACACGGTTTCTTTGAACCAGGCAAGCCCTGCTTCTTCCCGCATCAATTGCGCCTGATACGCCTGTGCGCCGCGCGTGCAGCAGGTCGGGTACAACCGCAGCTGCGTGATCGCACCCTCTGGAGCCACATATACGCTAGCCAGAAGCCCGTATGCGGCCTGCTCTGGAAGCCCGGCAATATCGCTCTGGGCCGAGATAAAGTTGCCCAGGCCATAGAGGACGAGGCCTTGCCGGCCCTGCACTTTTCTCAAGGCCACAGGACCCGGCACGTGGGCATGGCTTACGAAGACCACATCGCAGCCGGCCGCTATGCAGGCATCCGTCCACCGCACCAGCGCATCAGTAGGTGCGCTTTCATATTCCACCCCATCATGGAGCAGGACCACCACAAGATCCGCCTGCGTCTTAGCATCCCGGATCCTTTGCAACAAGGCTACATTCTCCTGCAGGAGGGGAAAGCCCTCCGGCGGGACCTTTCCATTGGTGCCGGCGGTGGCCGCCAGGACCGCGATCCTAAGCCCCTGGACCGTACAGTAGGTACATGGGGTATCGCCCGCAGTTTTCAAGCCCGCTTCCTGCAGGACCGACACGGTGCGTTTCCACCCCTGCTCACCGCCGTCAAGCGCGTGGTTGTTGGCCACACCCAGCAGGTCAAACCCACTTTCTTTCAGCGCCGTGGCGATGGCATCCGGCGTGTTGAAGGCCGGATATCCCGTGTAGCCATGGATCAGCACATCCGCCGGGACCGCTCCAGGACCGGAGCAGGTGGTCTCCAGATTGCCGACCATCAGATCCTGGGCCGTAAGCAGCGTCTTGATTTCGGAAAAGGCAGGCGTAAAGTCAAAGGTTTCCGTCGACGCGTCCCAGGCATCCGTCAGCTGGCCCGTATGGACCATGATGTCGCCGACCGCACCGATCCAGACACCCTTCTCTTTTTCCCGCTGCAAAATACACGTAAAGAGGACATATGCCGTCACGCCGAGCAGAAGCAGCAGGCAGACTCCCCTGCCGGTCCGTTTCCTTCGTGCCTCGTACATATGCCCTCCTGTTTCTATCTTAGGACAGCTGTGTTTCGATGACAGCTTCCGCTGCCTTCAGAGCTTCCTCGACCTTGGAAGCATCCTTGCCGCCGGCCTGTGCCATGGCAGGCTTTCCGCCGCCGCCACCGCCACAGACCTGGGCCGCCGCACGGACGATATTGCCCGCATGTGCACCCTTGGCGACTGCTTCCGGTGTGGCCATGGCAACGAACTGTACCTTCTCCTTGCCGCCGGCCAGGACCAGTACGCAGGTGCCCAGTTTATCCTTCAGGGTATCACCCATGGATTTGAGTTCGTCCATACCCAGCTCCGGCTGATAGACGCACAGCACCTGCACGTCCGCGATGGTACGCACATCCTTCAGGATATCGTTCGCCGCATTGGCCGTCATCTGGCTCTTCAGGCTTTCCAGTTCCTTCTGCAGGGCCTTGTTCTGCGCCTGCAGCGCTTCAACGCTCTCGATCACACGGTCCTTCGCGCTCTTGACAATCTGGGCGATGGTCTTCAGCTCCGCTTCCTGGCTGCTGTAATACTCCAGCGCCTTACGGCCGGTCACAGCCTCGATTCGGCGGACACCGGAGGCTACACCGCTCTCGGACAGGATCTTGAAGGAACCTGCCTGGGCGGTATTGCTCAAATGGGTACCACCGCAAAGTTCCTTGCTGTAGTCGCCCATGCTGACCACACGGACCTTTTCACCGTATTTCTCATCGAACAGGGCCATGGCGCCGCTCTTGCGGGCTTCTTCCTGTCCCATGACTTCAGTCTCGACCGGCAGTCCTTCCAGGATCTTCTGGTTGACTTCCCGCTCGACCTTGCGGATCTCATCCTCGGTCATGGCCTGGAAATGGGTAAAGTCGAAACGCAGGCGGTCTGCGTTGACGCTGGAACCCTTCTGTGCGACATGGCCGCCCAGTACGTTCTGCAGCGCCTTCTGCAGCAGATGCGTGGCACTGTGGTTGCGGGCCGTATCCATACGATTGTCGATATCGACCACCATACGGGTCACCTGGCCCACGTTGACGGTACCATCCAGGACCGTGCCCACATGGCCGATCTTGTCACCGATGGCGTAAATGGTATCCTCGACCTCGATGACGCCGGTATCGGTCTGGATCGTACCGACATCGCCTTCCTGACCACCCTTCGTGGCATAGAACGGTGTCCAGTTGGTGAATACGGTGACCTTCTCGCCTGTCCCGGCACCGACGATGATCTTCTCACCGCTGGTCATCGCCAGGATCTTGCTGCCGGCAGACCAGGTCTGGTCATAGCCGACGAATTCGGTCTTCATATCCGGATCCAGTTTATTGTACACAGTCGCATCGACCGTCACCAGCTTTTTGTTCATATCCTGGTTCTCACGGGCCTGTGTGCGCTGTTTTTCCATTGCTTCGTTGAAGCCTGCCTCGTCAAAGGTCATGCCCTTTTCGTTCAGGATCTCGGCGGTCAGGTCCTTCGGGAAACCATAGGTATCGAACAGACGGAAGGCCTTGTCGCCTGCAAGGACAGTCTGGCCGGCCTGCTGCATTTCATCCACATAGCCTTCCAGGATCCCCAGACCGGTATCCAGGGTGCGATAGAAGTTCGCTTCTTCCGTGGTGATGACCTTGTCGATCAGCACACGGCGGCTGACCAGTTCCGGATACGCATCGCCAGAGTTCTCGATGACCGTCGCGACGATCTCGTGCAGGAAGGGGCGATCGATACCCAGCAGACGTCCATGACGCGCGGCACGGCGCAGCAGACGGCGCATGACATAGCCGCGGCCCTCATTGCTGGGGGTGATACCGTCGGAAGCCATGAAGGTAATAGAACGGACATGGTCGGTGATGACGCGGATGGACACGTCGCTCTTATGCTCTGCCCCATAGGTTGTACCGCTGATCCGGCAGATGTGATCACGCACTGCTTTAATCGTGTCGATGTCAAAGATGGAGTCGACGCCCTGCATGACGGCCGCCAGACGCTCCAGACCCATACCGGTATCGATGTTCTTCTGTGCCAGCGGGGTGTAGGAACCATCCTCCTGACGCTCGAACTGGGTGAAGACCAGGTTCCAGATCTCCATGAAGCGGTCACAGTCGCAGCCTACGCCACAGGTCGGCTTGCCGCAGCCATACTGTACGCCGCGGTCGAAATAGATCTCGGAACAGGGACCGCAGGGACCGGTACCATGCTCCCAGAAGTTATCCTCTTTGCCCATCCGGACGATATGGTCCATCGGGATCCCGACTTCCTTATGCCAGATCTGCTCCGCCTCGTCATCTTCCTCATATACGGAGATGTACAGACGTTCCGGATCGAACTCCAGGACCTTGGTCAGATACTCCCAGGCCCAGGCAGTCGCGTCCTTTTTGAAATAATCGCCGAAGGAGAAATTGCCCAGCATCTCGAAGAATGTGCCATGCCGTGCCGTGATACCCACGTTTTCGATATCACCGGTGCGGATGCACTTCTGGCAGGTCGTCATCCGACGGCGCGGCGGGGTTTCAAGTCCGGTAAAGTACGGCTTGAGCGGCGTCATACCGGCATTGATCAACAGAATACTTTTATCATTCTGCGGTACCAAGGAAAACGAGGCGTGCTTCAGATGCCCTTTGGATTCGAAGAAATCCAGATAGCTCTTTCTCAACTCGTTTACGCCCATATATTTCATCTTAGTTTTCTCCTTCTTGCTTGTGTTCTATGACCCATTCCCGTGCCCGGCACACATCCTCGGCCAACTGCGCCTGCAAAGCTTCGACGCCGCTGAACCGGTGCTCCGGACGGAGAAATGACAGGAATTCGACCCGGATCCTCTGACCGTACAGATCCCCGGAATAATCCAGGATCATGGTCTCGATCTTGATCCGATGTCCATGCTCGACCGTCGGGTTCAGGCCGACGTTCGTCACACCGAAATATAAACCCTCCGGTGTGGTGACTCTGGTCACGTAGACGCCGTGCCGAAGTTCGGCCATATCCGCGTCCCGTTTTAAATTGATGGTCGGGAAACCGATCGTGTGTCCCAGCCCTTTGCCGTGCAGGACCGTGCCTGCCACATAATATGGCCGGCCCAGCAACCGGTTGGCTTCCGGGACCGATCCCTCCGCCAGCAGACTGCGGATCCAGGTACTGGAGATATCCAGGACCATTCCATCGGCCTGCGTACTGGTAACTGCGGGAAGCGCGATGAAGCGGATCCCACATGCGGCACAGTGCTGCTCCAGAAGCTCCACATTGCCCCGCGCCTGGTATCCATAGCGGAAATCCTGCCCTACGACGATACCCTTGGCCCTGAGGCGTTCTCTCAAGATCCTGTGGAAAAAGACATCCTCCGGCATCGTGCTGAGATCTGTGTCAAAACAGACCTCCAGCAGCAATGCGTCCGGCACGATCTCCGCGATGAGTTCTTCCTTCTGCGCCTCTGTATAGAGGTTGGCCGCATCAGCGCCATGCCGGGGCGGAAAGGTCAGGATCAATAAGGGGACACCGGACTCAGCGGCCAGCCGGCCGGCGGTCCGGATCAGCGTCCTGTGGCCCAGATGCACACCGTCGAAATTGCCGATCGTCAGCACACATCCGTCCGGGCACAGGTTTTCAGGAACTTCGAGGACCGAAGCTTGAATGATCTGCATGCTTTTCCCGTTCCTTTACTGAGATACAAACATTTTTTCAGGAACCAGCCGTACGGCCTCGTCCTGTATATATTTCACTTGATACAGACCCACGAACTGCCCATGGGAATCCACCATACGTACCAGATCCCCCGGTGCGACTGCAAGACCTTCCAAAGGATAGGTCAGATAGTTGCCGTTGTACAGGTACAGATCGTCCTCCGCAGGCACCTGCTTGATCGGGTACTGCGCATAGATCTGCTCCAATGACAGCAGAAACTCCGACTGCCGGCCTTCCTGCATCAGGGTCCTGAGCTCGTCGATGGTCTTCGACTGCTCGATGGTATAGGGTCCGCTTGCCGTACGCACCAGGGATGTCATGTGGGCACCATAGTTCAAACGCCGCCCTATGTCCTCACAAAGTGTGCGGATATAGGCACCTTTCGAACAGTGCACCTCGATCCTCGCTCCCTCCGCGTTTTGCTCCAGAAGCCGGATCTCATGGATCGTCACCGGTCGCGGCTTGCGTTCGACCTCGATGCCCTGCCGAGCCAGATCGTACAGCTTGATGCCGTTCTTCTTGATGGCCGAATACATGGGCGGGATCTGCTCATAACTGCCCTGGAAGGACGCCACCACCTTGGCGACTTCTTCCGCGTCATAGGTGTAGGTGTATGCACGTGTCACCTGCCCGGAAGCATCCTGCGTATCGGTCTCACTGCCGAACCGTAAGGTTGCGATATACCGTTTCGAAGCTCCGGAGATATCCTCGGCTGCCTTGGTCGCCCGGCCCAGACAGACTGGAAGGACGCCCTCCGCGTCTGGATCCAGCGTGCCCGTGTGCCCGATCTTTTTCGTCTGCAGCACACCCCGCAGTATGGCGATCACATCGTGTGAAGTATATCCTTTTTCTTTATATACTGTTACGACTCCGTCCACTTAGGCCTCCGTCTGCATTTCGGCACGGATCGCCTTCAGCAGTTCCTCTTTGGCCAAGAGGATCGGCCCCTCGTGGGTGCAGCCTGCTGCCGGCACATGCCCGCCGCCGCCAAACTGCCGGGCCACACGGGACACGTCGGTCTTGCCCTTGGAACGCAGACTGATGATGATCTTGCCTTCGGCGTTTTCTCTTAAGAAAACGGTGACCAGGGCTTCGGAAGTCTCCGCCAGCCGGTCCACGATCCCGCTGATCTCGTCCGGATCCGCCCCGCTCTTAAGGAAATCCGCCCGGGTCATTTCCGCGGCCAGGATCCCATCCTCATAAAGCTTGGCTTTCCGGTAGGCCTCGCCCAGGATCTTCATTTCCTTCAGGCTGTGGGTGTGGTACATCTGGTTGAGGATCTTTTTATGATCCGCCCCCATATCGATCAGCTCGCCGGCGATCCGATAGGTGCTGGCGCTGGTATTGGTGTGGCGGAACCCGCCGGTATCGAAGGCGATGCCCATGAACAGGGCGTTGGCCATCCGCCGGTTGATCGGGATGCCTGCGATGCGGAACAAGTGGTACAGGATCTCACAAGTCGCGCAGGCATGCTCTTCCGCGTAGGTCATACGCGCATAGACATTGGTCTGCACATGATGGTCGATGCAGATGAAATCCACAGCTTTGCCCGGCAGATCCTTGCCCTTACCCAGGCGATGATCGTCCGCCGCATCCAGCAGGATGAAAGCGCAGGGCTTCATATCCATCAGCGCGCAGCTCTCTTCCAGGTCCAGCGTCGGATACAGGTCCGCCATCCGGGTGTATCCATCGGTCGAACCATCGAAGTATACGAAGGCTTCCTTGCCCATGGACTGCAGTGCCAGGGCCATTGCGGTGGCCGCACCGATACAGTCCCCGTCCGGATTCAGATGTCCGGCGATCAGATACCTGTCGTACCGGTGCATGAAATCCAATAATACTGGAACAAAATCCTCCCGTGTCACTGCGCGTCCTCCTCTTTCTCTGCGGGACCGGGATCGACACTCTTGATCATTTCCGCCATATGGATGCTGTATTCGATGGAATCATCCATGATGAAGGTCAGTTCCGGTGTGATCCTGAGGTTCAGACGATGGGCCAGCTCCCGGCGGATGAACCCGGAGGCGCTCTTCAGCGCTTCCCGGACTTCCTCCTGCTTCTCACTGTCGCCCAGCGTAGTGACATAAACTTTGCAATATTTCAGATCACGGGTCGTTTCCGTTCTGAGGACCGAGGTGCGGATATCGATCCGCGGATCCTTCAGGTCGGAGAAGATCTGGCTCATTTCTTTGCGGATCTCCTCATTGATCCGGTCAGTACGGCCCGTGCCACCTCTTCTTGTGCTCTTCATATTATCGCTTGATCTCCTCCATCACAAAGGCTTCGATGATGTCGCCCTCTTTGATATCAGAGAACTTGTTCAGCATGATACCGCATTCAAAGTTGGACGCGACTTCACGTACGTCGTCCTTATAACGACGCAGGGATGCCAGTTCACCTTCATATACGACGATGTTGTCACGCAGCAGACGTACCTTGGCACCACGCTGGATCTTGCCGTCCTTGACGTAGGAACCTGCGATCGTACCGATACCGGACGCGTGGAATACCTGACGGACTTCGGCATGGCCGATGATCACTTCCTGGAATTCCGGATCCAGCATACCCTTCATAGCCGCCTCGATCTCCTCGATGGCCGTGTAGATGACGCGGTACAGGCGGATATCGATCTTCTCCTGCTCCGCCGCAGACTTTGCAAGTGCATCCGGACGTACGTTGAAGCCGACGACGATGGCGTTGGCTGTCGCTGCCAGGGTGACGTCGGATTCGTTGACAGCACCGACGGCCCCATGGATGACGCGGACCGCCACCTGATCGTTGGAGAGTTTTTCCAGACTCTGCTTGACCGCTTCGACGGAACCCTGGGTATCGGCCTTGACGACGATGTTGAGTTCCTTCATCTCGCCCTCCTGGATCTGTCCGAACAGATCCTCCAGGGAGACACGCTTGCTGCCTTCGATCATGCTCTGACGCTCACGGGCCGCGACCTTCTCGGCCAGGACACGGGCCTCACGGTCGCTCGGTGTCACGAAGAAGCGTTCACCGGCCGCCGGAACTTCGTCCAGACCGATGATCTCTGCCGGCATGGAAGGTCCGGCCGTCTTGATGCGCTTGCCGGTATCGTCCTGCATGGCCTTGATGCGGCCATAGGTATTGCCGACGACGATCGGATCACCCATGTGCAGTGTACCGCGCTGCACCAGTACCGTCGCGACAGCGCCGCGTCCGCGGTCCAGTTCAGCCTCGATGACGACACCGCTGGCCGGTGCATTGGGGTTGGCCTTGTATTCTTCCATATCGGCGGTCAGAAGGACCATTTCCAGCAATGTATCGATACCTTCGCCTGTCATAGCAGATACCGGCACACAGATGGTGCTGCCGCCCCAGGCTTCGGGGATCAGTTCGTATTCAGTCAGTTCCTGCATGACGCGGTCCGGATTGGCTCCGGGCTTATCCATCTTATTGATGGCAACGATGATCTGGACACCGGCGGTCTTCGCATGGCTGATCGCTTCGACGGTCTGCGGCATGACACCATCATCCGCCGCGACGACCAGGATCGCGATATCTGTGGCCTGGGCACCACGCAGACGCATGGCGGTGAAGGCCTCATGACCCGGTGTATCCAGGAAGGTGATCTGCCGTCCGTTGATCTGCACGACGGATGCACCGATGCTCTGGGTGATACCACCGGCCTCACCGGCAGTAACACGGGTAGAACGGATCTTATCCAACAGAGAGGTCTTACCATGATCGACGTGACCCATGACAACAACGACCGGCGGACGCTCCACCAGATCCTCTTCGTCATCATGCGGATCGGCGTAGGCAGCGAAGATATCCTCCTCGACCTCGTGCTCGACCAGGATGCCCATATCCATGGCGATCTCTTCCGCCTGATCGAATTCGATCTGCTGGTTGAGGCCTGCCATGACGCCCTTCATCATGAGGGCTTTGATGATCTGGGTCGCCGGCTTGTTCAGGTACTCGGCAAACTCCATGACCGTCATGGAATCCGGCAGCGCCACGACCTTGATCTGGTCCTCCTGCTCCGCATTGTGCTTCTGCTGTGCCTTCGGCTTCGGCTTCTTGCGATGACGTGCCAGTGCATCGTCGTCCATCATGCTGGCCTGCATGCGGGCGTCCTTCTTCTTACGTGCGAAGTCCTCGGAACTCTGAGAACGGTTTTTATCTTTCTTGGAAGAAGCTGCCGGCTTCTTGGCTGTCTTGTCATTGCTCTTGGAGCGCTCCGGCATGATGATCTCGTTCAGTGCGGTCTGTGCCTGATCGCGGCCACCGCTGCGACGGCGGCTGTTGTCACGGCCGGCACCGGCCTCACGATTCTGACGGTACTGATCCCGCTTATCATCTTCCTGCGGACGGGGCGTGCCTGTGCCCTGTCTCCGGTCGCCCTGCTGCGGACGGCGGTCGTTCTGCGGACGATCCCCACGGGTGCCGCGCTGCGGACGCTCGCCCTGGGGACGGCTGCCACGCTCGCCACGGGTGCCTTCTCCACGGCGGCCTCCCTCTGAGGCGCCCTTGCGGGAAGGATTCTGGACGACGGTCATTTCTACTTCTTTATCACCATTCTGCTTACGCTCGGCCTCACGGCGGGCCATGACAGACTGGGCTGTTTCTCCTTTAGGCACAGCGATCCTACGGACCAGCTTACCATCGGCACGACGCACGATCACGGTACGCGGCGCGTTCGGATCCTGCGGAGCCGGCTGCTTCTTCGGCGCAGGCTCTGCCTTTTCCTGGGGTTCCGGCTGTACCGGGGTCTCCGGCTTCTGCTCTGCCGGCTGTGCCGCTTCCTTAGGCTCGGCCTCTGCCTTCGGAGCCTGGACTTCCGGTGTCTCCTGCGGTGCCGGTGCCGGTTCCTGTACCGGCTCGGCCGCTGCGGGCGCCTCGGCTGCAGGCTGCTCCTGTGCCGGCGCTTCCGCACGCTTGCGGACGACGACACGCTTCTTTACTACGGGACGCTGGTGCACCGGCTTGCCCCCGAAGGCCACACGGATCTTGTCCTCCTCGGCCGGCTGCAGCGCACTCAAATGGCTCGGCACGAAGATACCCATCTCCTCGAGCCTTTTCATGATCTCCTTGCTCGGTACATTCAGTTCCTTTGCGAGTTCATGTACTTTGATCTTTTGCACTCTATTAATCCACCTTTCGAACGCTTTTTCCTATACATCCAGTTTTTCTGTCAGGCCGGATATGGACCTTGCGAAGCCCGCCTCGCAGACTGCCGCGCAGGAACGATATCCTTTGCCCAGCGCTCTGCCCACTTCTTCTTTTGTACAGGGCAGGACCGCCACGGGTATCTGATAATAATGACATTTTTGTGTGAACTTTTTCACTGTCCAGGGCGCCGCGTCCTGACTGAGGACCACCAGGACTGCCTCTCTCGAAGATACAGCCGTCTCACAGGCCTGCTCTCCGCTCTTGAGCTTCCCGGCTCTCTGGCACAAACCCAGCAGCGATAGAACCTTGCGGCTGTTTTCTGTTTCAGACATCTGCGGCCAGTTCCTCCCGCAGCGTCTGATACACCGACGCATCGATCGCGGTCTCCAGCGCCCGCTCGAGGGCCTTCTGCCGGATTGCCTTTTCCAGGCACGCGCTCTGCGGGCAGATATAGGCGCCGCGGCCTGAGCGCTTGCCGGTCCGGTCGATCACGATCTCGCCCTCCGGCGTACGGACCACACGGATCAGTTCCTTCTTGTTTTTCATTTCCTGACAGCCCATGCACTTGCGCATGGGGATCTTTCTGGTTTTCATATCGACTCCCGGTTACTGTTCTTCTATGACCTCCACATACTCGCCGTCATAGTTTTCCAGTTCATCTTCGTAGATGTACTCGACCTCTTCGTCGCCGTAGTATTCTTCTTCGTACTTGGCCTCTTCTTCAGCCTGGCTCTCACTCTTGATATCGATCTTATAGCTGGTAAGGCGGGCCGCCAGACGGGCGTTCTGACCTTCCTTGCCGATGGCCAGGGACAGCTGATCGTCCGGAACGATGACCTCGGCCGTCAGGCCTTCCTCGTCCACGTCCACGCTGGTGATCTTCGCCGGCGACAGCGCCTGGGCGATGAACTGATCGATCTTGTCGCTCCAAAGCACGATGTCGACCTTTTCACCATTCAGCTCGGTCGTGATCGCATTGACACGGGCACTGCCTTCGCCAACGCAGGCACCCAGCGGATCGACCTGTGCGTCGCGGCTCCAGACCGCAATCTTGGTGCGGGAACCCGGCTCACGCGCGATGCTCTTGATCTGCACGATACCATCATGGATCTCCGGTACTTCCTGCTCGAACAGGCGCTTGACCAGATCCCGATGCGTGCGGGACGCGATCATGATCGGGCCCTTGGGTGTATTCTTGACTTCCAGGATGTAGACCCGAAGTCTCTGGTTGATCTTGTAGCTTTCGCCGGGGACCTGCTCCTGCGGTGTCAGCAGGGCTTCGATCCGGCCCAGGTTGACGTATACGTTTTTCTTTTCCTTATGCTGGATCAGGCCACTGACGATGTCGCCCTCTTTGCTCTTATACTCGTTGTAAATGATCTCGCGCTCCGCTTCCCGGATCTTCTGCACGACGACCTGCTTCGCGTTCTGCGCGGCGATGCGGCCGAAGTTGCGCGGGGTGATCTCCACGACGCAGACATCGCCCAGGACAAGATTCGGATTATACTGTCTGGCTTCTTCCTGAGAGATCTCCAACGCCGGATCCATGACATGCTCTACGACGGTCTTGTCCGCGTAGACCTTGACAGTACCGTTTTCCCGGTCCATGTTGACCCGCACATTGGCGGCCGTTCCGAAACTCTTGCTGCACGCGGTCTTCAGTGAGGATTCGATGGCGGAAAAGACGATCTCTTTATCGATGCCCTTTTCCTTCTGCAGCTGTTCCAGTGCCTGGATAAATTCGTTCATTTGATATTTTCCTCCGGTTGTCTATCTTAGAAAATGACTGCCTGGCGGATCAACGCTGTGTCCTTCACAGCGACCGCGACCTGGGCCCTGTTTTCAAGCTCCAGTGTCATTTCTTTTCGATCCGCATCATATGCCTTGAGCAGTGCGGTGCACTCCCGTTCTCCGCCGCATTCTTCCTTCGGCGCATAAAACCTGACTTCGATCAGTTTGTTCAGATTGCGGACAAAGTCCTTGTCCTTTTTCAAAGGCCGGTCCAGTCCTGGAGAACTGACCTCCAGGTGATACGCGTTCTCGATCGGGTCCTTTTCCTCGAGTACCTGATCGACCGCACGGCTCAGCGTGACACAGTCGTTGATCGAGAAACCGCCTTCTTTATCGGCGTAGATCCGCAGGTACCACTCTTTCCCTTCCTTGACGTACTCCACATCCACCAGCTCATAACCGTTCTCTTCGGCAATGGGGCGGACCAGCGCTTCGACTTCTGTCAGAATTTCCTGTTTTTTCAATATTTCCTCCTGCTCAGGGTCATAACATAACGAAAGAGTGGGGCAACCCCACTCTTTCGAATCAAACCATAACCGTGCTATAGTATAGCACTATCAAACACGTTTGGCAAGTACATTTTTCCATTTTTCCCTGTAATTATGCGGTTTACGGCGTAACGATCTCGGCCCGGCTGCCTCCGCTTGGCTCCTTCTTGACCAGGATCTGCCTGTCCAGTCGTTCTCTGAGCGCCTGCACATGTGAAATGACTCCGATCAACCGGTGTCCTTCTGTCAGGCTTTCCAGTGCCTTGACGGCCTGGTCCAGCGTTTCCTCGTCCAGCGTGCCGAAGCCTTCATCGACGAACATGGACTCCAGACGCACGCCGCCGGCGGATGCCTGGATCTCCTCGGAGAGTCCCAGCGCCAGTGACAGGGAGGCGATGAAGGATTCACCACCGGACAAGGTGCGGACACTGCGGACCGATCCATTGTAATGGTCGAGCACGTCCAGTTCCAGACCGCTCTGCCCACGCAGGGAGGTCGGCCTCTTTTGCCGGATCAGATCATATTGGCTACTGGACATGCGCATCAGATGCACATTGGCCCGATCCAGGATGCGGTCGAAATAATGCATCTGGATATAGGTCTCCAGCATGATGTGCTCCTTGCCCGCCAGGGTACCGGAGGCGGTATCCGACAGGTTTTTGATCTGCACCATCTCCGCTTCCTGCGCCGAAAGTTTCTCGCTGCGTTCCGCGATCCGGGTCCTTGAAGCCCGGTCGGCCGCAAGGATCACGTGGAGGGCGTTCTTCCGCTCATCCACTTCCTTTTGGGCACGCAGGGCCTGATCCCGCTCCATCTCCAGCTGACTCATATCCTGCGGATCGATCTTCTGCAGGTTCTGCTCCAACTGCTCCAGAAGCGTTTTGGCCGTAAGGATGTCCTGCTCTGCCTCCTGCTGGGCCGCCCGCTTGTCTTTGATGGCCGCGGCAAGCTCCTTGGCCTTTCGTAAAAGATCGGTCCGCTCCCGCTCGGCCACGGCCAGCGTCGGGAAGGCAAGGCGCATAGAAAGTACATCAAGACGACCTTGGTCTGCCTGCAGTCTGGCCTCTGCCCGTTCGGCGTCGGTCTTCTTCTGCCGCAGTTGCTGCTGCAGTTCTTCGATCTCCCGCTCCGCCCGAGGCAGATCCTTTTCGATCTGCTCCCTGAGTTCTTTCTGGGCTGTCAGCTGCCGGACCGTCTGCTCCTGCTGCTCTTTCTGGTTCTGGACCTGTACATGCACCAGATCCAGATCCGCAGCGTCGAACCTGCCTTCGATGCTCTCCCGCACCTGTTTCTCCAGGCTTTCAGCGTTGCCTCTGCGGCGTGCGGCCTCCGCACTGAGGCGGTTCACCGCGTCCTGTTGTTGCTGTGCCAGCTTTTCTGCCCGCTCCACCTCGGCCTGGGTCGGCGCCGCCACGTCCTTATGGGCCTTGTGCGGGTGCTCGGTCGAACCGCAGACTGGACAAGGCATTCCGTCCTCCAGCTGCTCTGCCATAATGCCCGCCTGCTGGTCGTTGAAGGCCTTGCGCTTTGCTTCAGCGTCCGTCCGCAAAGAACGCAGTTTTGTGTCCGCTGTGGTATAAGCCTCTTTGGCTTCCTCGTACTTCTTTCTCCGGTCAACCAGTTCCTTGAGGTTCAGCAACAGTGTTTTCAGATCCTGGAGCTCGTGTTCCGCCTGGAGCAAGTCTTCCCGCACGTGCTGCAGCGTCTCTAGTTTTTCCTTCTCCTCCTTATAACGGGTCTGCACACCTTCGATCCTCTGGCTGGTCTCCTCGATCCCGCTTTTTGATGCTTCTTTTTCTCTGCGCAGGGTACTGATCCGGCCTGTCAGATCCTCTCGTTCCTGGTATTCCGTCTTCTGTGCTTCCAGCACCGCCGCCTGGTCCGTCCACTGCTGGATCTGCGGCTCTTTGAGTTCCGCCTGTTTGAACGCAACGGACGCCGCGTGGGCTGCCTCTTGTGCCGCAGTCAACTTCTTTGCCTGCAATTCTTTCTGGCGCAGTAGATCCTGCCTTGTGGCTTCCTGCTCCAGCCGGATGCGCACCTGCTCGCGTACATGATTCCACCGGTCCTGTTCCGCGATCAGGTCTTCCTCTTGTCTTTCAAACTGTTCGATGCCCTCGTCCAGAAGACCGAGCACCTCTTCCGGGCTCATGTTGCCCTGGCGTGCCTCCTCGACTCGTGGATCGGTCACAGGTTCCGGCCACTGGATCTGCTCCATTTCCTGGAGCAGACGGGTCTTCGTTTCCTCATAGGCGCGGAACAGTGCCTGATATTTTTCCTTCAAGCGTATCTGGAAAGTCTGGTAATAGTGGGTCTTGAATATATCCCGGAAGATCTCCTGCCGGTCCCGGGTGTCCGCCAACAGGAGCTTGAGAAAGTCCCCCTGGGCGATCATAGCAATCTGAGAGAACTGCTTGCGGTCCAGGCCCAGGATCTCATGCAGATACTCATCGACCTCGGCCCGCCGGTTCAGCTCTCTGCCATCCGGCAGAAGCAGGGATACAGCAGCCTTCTCTTTCGTCGTACCCGTGCCGCTCTTCTTGGTCCGTTCATATTCCGGGTTCCGCGTCACCTGATAGATCTCCTGCCCATAGGAAAACTTCAGGGTGACGAAGGTGGGCGTCTCCGGATCCGCGTACCGGGAACGCAGCATGGAGGCATCGCGTTGTGTACCGCTCGCCTCTCCGTACAAGGCAAAGGTGATCGCATCGAACAAGGTGGTCTTGCCGGCGCCGGTATCCCCCGTGATCACATAAAGACCCTGTTCGCCCAGCTTGGCGAGATCCAGGTGCGTCTGTCCGGCATAGGGCCCGAAAGCCGACATTGTCAATTCCAAAGGTCTCATGCCTGCTCCTTCCAGATACTGCGCATCAGCTCATCGCTGACCGCAAGCTGCATCTCGCTCATTTTCTGGCCATTCTGCTGCTCATACAGGTCCTGGAACAACTCCAGGGGCGACTTGTTTTCGATGGCACGGATCTCCGTCAGCGTGCCCTGGCTGCGGGTGCGCATATTATCGTATTCCAGCTGGATGATGTTCGGATAGATGGTCCTGAGCCGGGCCAGAGCATCCGGCACATCGTTTTCATCAGTCAGGACCACGTACAGCAGATCATCCACCTTCTGGTCCTGGTAAAAGTTGCGGGCCGTCAGGTCGTTATAGGTGCCCCGGATCTCCCGCACATCGCGCATAGGTTTAAGCGGGATCGTATCCACCTGCACACGGCCCGGTTCCTCCAGGAGGATGCGCGTCACTGATTTTTTCTGATCCTTCTCCGAAATGGAATACTTCAGGGGCGTTCCACTGTAGCGGATCCTGTCACTGCCCATATTCTGCGGCCTGTGGATATGGCCCAGAGCCGTGTAGGCAAAGGGCTGGAAGATTTCTGAAGATATCGGATCCTCACCACCGACCCGGATGTTCTCAGAATCCGACAGACTGGCGCCAGCCACGAACTGGTGGGCGATCAGCACATGGCGCATCTGCGGATCCAGATCCATGTGGTTGATCTGCGTCCGGACCGCTTCCGTGATCGTATCCGCCGGTTCCTCCGGAAAACAGGCCCGCACCTGGGAGGCTTTCACAAAGGGCAGCATATGGATGCGTACCGTGCCCCAGGCATCCGCAAGATCCACGAAACGCACTGTACCGTCATAGACCGGCGCGATGAAGACCTTGTCCTTCTTCATCAGTTGCGCACCAAAGGCCAGCCGTTCCGGAGCATCATGGTTGCCGCTGATCAGACAGACCGTTGTTCCCGTGGCGCTTAAGCCCACAAGAAAATGGTCCAGCAGCCGCACTGCTTCGACCGACGGCTGCGTCCTGTCGTACACATCACCGGCGATGAGGACCGCGTCCGGCGCTTCACTACGCACGATCTGCAAGATCTGCTCCAGGATCTGCGCCTGGTCCTCGATCAACGAGAAGCCATGCAGACGCTTGCCCAGATGCAGGTCCGAAATGTGGATCAGTTTCATACTACCTCCTGAAAACTATCCGTCTGTGGGACAGTATATAATCAGCCCCGCCCGATATGGGCGAGGCTGTAGATCATTCTTCAAATGCCAACAACTTGTAAAGCAGGCCATACAAGGCATCGTAATCCTCAGATGAGAGACGCCCCTGCTCATGCAGGATCTCCGGGATCCTGAGCGCCTCCTTCTTCAGAGCCTCCCCTTGCTCCGTGATGGTGACGATCAGGTTTCTTTCATCCGCCATCGATCTGCGACGTTCGATCAGGCCTTTTTTCTCCAGTTTCTTCAGTAGAGGCGTAAGCGTGCCTGAATCCAGGTACAGGCTCTTGCCTAACTGCTTGACATTGAGTTCCTTCTTCTCCCAAAGTACCAAAAGCGTTATATACTGCGTATACGTTAAGTCCAGTTCCTCCAGCAGAGGCGTGTACATTTTGATCACACTTCTGGACGCAGCATATAACGGGAAGCATATCTGATTCTCGATCTTCAATGCCTCGTAATTCACTGCCTCACTCATGTTCCATGTTTCCTTTCTTTAGATCCCCTAAGATGTTACTTAAAGACGTACTTTTCCAGCCGGTCAAAGGCTTCCTGCACTCTGGAAAGCGGCAGTGCCAGGTTCATGCGGATATGACATGGACCGTGGAACGGTCTGCCATCCTGCATTGCGACACCCACATCCCAAGCGCGTTCCAGCACCTCATCCAACGTCAGTCCATGCGCCGCGCACCATTCGGTGGCATCGATGAACATCATGTATGTGCCCTGGGGCTTCATGACCTTGACGCCCGGCCAATGTGCTTCTATGAAATCGACAGCGTAGTCGGTATTACCTGCGATGACCTGATTCAGTTCATCGACCCAGGCTGCTCCCTCATCCGAGAACCCGCCGATCATAGCGTACATAGACAGTAGATGCATGGAATTCAAGTGCGTCATACTGATGATTTTGGCGACACGAGCCCGCAGGAACTCATTGTAGATGACTGAGTAGCTGCCGGGAATGCCCGCCAGGTTAAAGGTCTTTGTAGGCGCGTACATGGCGACGGTGCGCTGTGCCGCATCCTCCGAGACCGACTGCGTCGGGATATGGTGATATCCCGGCCGGATGATATCGGACCAGATCTCATCGGAGATCACGTAGACATCGTGCTTCCGATAGACTTCCATGGCCTTTTCGATCTCCCAACGCTCCCAGACACGACCGCAGGGGTTGTGCGGTGAGCAGAAGATGGCCGCATGGATCCCGTTCTTGACGATCTTCTCTTCCATATCGTCGAAATCCATCCGCCAGATCCCGTTTTCATCGACCTGCAGCGGACTGTGCACGATCTTGAAACCATTGTGCTCCAGGACCCCTGTAAAGCCGACGTAGGTCGGGCTGTGCAGCAGGACCGGATCTCCGGAGCTTGCGACCGCCCTAAGTGCCGCGATGACGCCGCCCAGGACGCCGTTGACGAAGCTGATGTGCTTCTGCTCCAGGCCAGTGACACCGTTGCGTTTCTCCTGCCATTGGATCAGGCCTTCATAAAACTCCGGACGAGGCATGAAATAGCCGAAAGCCGTGTGGTCCAGTCGGGCCTTCATGCTTTCGACGATAGACGGTGCCGTACCGAAGTTCATGTCCGCGACCCACATGGGAATGATGTCAAAACCTTCCTTAGGGGCCCGGGGTGAGGAATGGTCGCTCAGCGCATCTACCGCCAGCGCATCCTTCCCTTTTCGATCCATGATCGTTGTGAAATCAAATCTCATACAAAGACTCCCTTCCATGGAAATTTGATCCGATAAACCTTTAACAATTCTACCACAAAATGGCTGAAATGCAATGCTTAATTTTCTCCTTGTAGATTTGAAATAATTAAGGTTTATTAAAACTATTAGCAAAAAAAGAAGCGGGAACCCCCGGAATCTCCGTTAGTTCCCGCTTACTTTGTTTAAATCTTAGTAGCCGCTCTTCGGTGCATAGGTGGTATGCAGCAGCTGGTGTGCCAGATGAGAATTCGGCTTCTCAAGGAACTCGTTGTAGATCTTGATGATCGACGGATTCTCATGAGACTTACGATAGGTCTTACCGGTATCCTCATCCAACAGACCCTGACGACGTGCGAAGATGACTTCTTCATCGCCATGGTGATACGGCTGACCGCCACCGTTGACGCAGCCGCCCGGGCAAGCCATGATCTCGATCGCATGGTAGTTGTTCGGGTTGCCAGCCTTGATCTCTTCCATGATGGCACGGGCATTGGCCAGGCCAGAGGAGATCGCGATGTTCAGGTCGGTACCAGCGATATTCAGATGGGCGACCTTGATGCCATAAGCAGCGTCACGGACATCGGCGAATTCGACGTTGTCCAGAGTCTCGCCGGTGATCCACTCGTAAGCGGTACGCAGCGCAGCTTCCATAACACCGCCGGTCTTACCGAAGATAACACCAGCACCGGTGGACTCGCCCAGCGGATCGTCGAAATCTTCTTCTTCCATGTCGAACAGATCGATGTTCATCTGCTTGATCAGGGAAGCCAGCTCACGTGTGGTGATGGAGATGTTGGTATCCTGGTCACCATCGGTGCCCAGTTCCGGACGGGAAGCTTCATACTTCTTCGCGATACACGGCATGACGGAGACGACGACCAGATCCTTGCGGTCGATGCCCAGCTTCGGAGCCAGGTACGCTTTCGCGATGGCACCGAACATAGCCTGCGGAGAACGTGCGGAAGACGGCAGAGCCAGGAATTCCGGATACTGTGTCTCGATGAAGCGGACCCATGCCGGGCAGCAGGAAGTCATCAGCGGCAGCGCGACTTCTTCACCCTTAAGATACTTGGTCAGACGATCGACCAGCTCAGCAGCTTCTTCCATGATGGTCATGTCAGCAGCAAAGTCGGTATCGTAGACATAGTCAAAGCCGATCTTGCGCAGCGCGGCAGCCATCTGGCCGGTGACGCTGGTACCAGGCTCGTAACCGAACTCTTCGCCCAGGGCGACACGTACGGAAGGAGCGGTGTTGACGACGACGGTCTTGGTCGGGTCATTGATCGCTTCGATGACTTTCCAGGTATTGTCTTTAGCCTGCAGAGCGCCGACCGGACATACCTGTACGCACTGTCCGCAGAAGGTGCAGACGGTCTCGTCCAGCGGTGCACCGAAGGAAGTACCGACATAAGCCGGGAAACCACGGTTGACAGCGGACAGAGCGCCAACGGACTGGACCTGGTTGCAGGCGGTCTCGCAACGGCGGCACATGATGCACTTGGTCATATCGCGGACGATTGCGACAGACTCATCCACCGGAACTTCAGAGATGGACTTACCGGTGATGTTGATCTTGCGGATGCCCAGGGTCTCGGCCATAGCCTGCAGTTCACAGTCGCCGGACTTCTCACAGGTCAGGCAATCTTTCGGATGATCGGAAAGCAGCAGCTCCATAACGGTGCGGCGGGCTTCCAGAACCTTCTTGGTATTGGTATGAACGACCATACCGGGGGTCACAGGTGTTGCGCAGGCAGGTGCCAGGTTACGGCGCTTTTCGACTTCGACCACGCAGATACGGCAGGAAGCCGGCTTGTTGACCATGCCGATCTTCTCCATGTTCATATGGCACAGGGTAGGAATATATACACCAACGGCTTCAGCAGCATCCAGGATGGTGCTGCCCTGAGGAACTTCGACCTCGATGCCGTCGATCGTTACATTGATCATATTTTCAGCCATGAGATTTCAAGTCGCTCCTTTCTTAATGCCTTACGATCGCATTGAAGCGGCAGTTGTTCATGCA
>CADBPG010000015.1 GCA_902796435.1 uncultured Eubacteriales bacterium
AACATAAAAAGGCGACCTGTTTTCAGGCCGCCTTTTCATTGATTATTTTACTTTGATCGTCACCGTCAATGTTTTGGAACCACTCTTATAGTTTGTATTCCCTTTCGCAGTGATCTTGACCTTGATCTTGTAAGATCCTTTCTTCAAGCCCTTTTTGACCGTGATCAAGCCGGTCTTTGCATTTACAGTGATTTTTTTATTGCCGCTTGTCTTGGAATAAGTAACTGTACCATTCGACTTGGTGATCTTCGCATATTTGGACAGTTTGAAAGTCACCGCTTTTTTCTTTACTGTAGAGGCTTTTGTGCTCAGGGTCTTCGCGATCTGTTTGACCTTCAGTGTGTTCGTTGCCTTTACGATTTTGAAAGTCGCCGTGTTTTGACCTGCATAAGGATCTTTCAATTCAACCGTGACCTTGTATGTACCTGCATTCTTGCAGCCGGATGAGAAAGTAACTTCATAATACTGTTCAGACAGTAATGTGCTCCCATTATAGACTTTTACAACCGGCTTCTGTACTTTGGCATTATAGGTGAATGTAGTTTTGGAGAGCTTGATGGTTGGGGTGATGGAGATTCGCTCAAGTTTTGCAATGACCCGTGTCTCATAATGAGACTCATCATTCAGACAATACCGGATCATCTCACCTGGTTCATCATAGGTTGCCTCTTTTTTGATGATCCATTCGCCCCATCTATGTCCATTGCTGCATGGATCCGGCTCTGAATGATACCATCCTGGACAGGCTGCATCATAATCATCAAGATTCGCGATCTCAGGTCCATCCACGGCAGTTCCATCCAACATCTGATACCTTGTCCAACCAGAGTTCGGTGCAAGGCACTCTTTCAAAGTAATATGCTCACCCAATGCAATATCGGTAAGAGATTTGCAGTTGTAGAGGACCCTGCTATAGTCATTTCTATCGTTCCAGTCAACGCTCTCCGTACTGAAATTAGAAATATTCAAAGAACGAAGATTGATGCAATCGCAGAAAAGCGTATCGATTTCTTTGGCTTTGGGCGTTTTGAAACTGCTAAGGTCCAGGGTCTCAAGACTCTCACAATGCCAGAACATGCCATCTATGAGTGTAACATTCTCAGTGTTGAACCGGGTGAGATCCAGATTCTTCAAAGACTTGCAGTAACTGAACATACTGCTCATTTTAGTTACATTATCCGTACGGAAACTGCTGATATCCAGTTCTTCCAAAGCGGTGCAGTTGCTGAACATCGATTCCATATTGGTAACTTTATCAGTATTAAAATGCGACAGATCCAAGGATGTAAGCTTTTCACAATAATTGAACATGATCGAGATATCTGTCACGTTTTCTGTATTGAAACTGCTGATGTCCAGATTCTTCAGATTCTGGCAGTAAGAGAACATATGGCGCATGTTCGTAACCTTTCCTGTATTAAAGTTGGAAAGGTCAAGTTCAGACAATGTATAGCACTCTGAAAACATCTCGAACATACTTGTAACATTGCTGGTATCAAAACTGGAGACGTCTAAGGCCTCCAGACTATTGCACTTCCAGAACATGCAGGCCATATCTGTTACGCTGGAGGTATTGAATGAGCTGCCAAAACTGATGCTTTTCAACACATTGCAATCGTAAAACATATTGGACATGTTCGTGACATGTGCAGTGTTCCAATTGCTCAGATCCAAGGAGGTAAGAGCTCTGCATTGATAGAACATGTTTGCCATGTTTACAGCACTGTCCGTTTTAAGGTCGCTGATGTCCAGATCCTGCAAGACGTAACAGTTCATGAACATGTTGCTGAAATCCGTAACATTCGATGTTTCGAAATTCGTCAGATCGATCTTCGTCACTGTTTTGAAATTATAGAACAGATAAGACATGCTTCCAGTACCATGCACTGTGCCTTCAAACCGTACACTTTTGATCTGATCATTATATCTCCAGTCTGAATACCATGTATAACTGTTCACAGTTCTGCTGGAACGCTCTGCAAAAGTGTATTCTTCTCCGGTTTTTCCGATGATCAGTTCATAGTCGGATGTAAGCCGCCAGGGCACTGTATCGCAAACACCTTCTCTGATAATATCAGTCGCCGCTGATTCTTCAGCCAGAACGATCTCTTCAGCACCAACCTCTTCTTCCGGTACCGCTGCCTCTTCCGAGATCTCTTCATCAGGCTGCTCTGCCACTGTTTCCGGATTCTCCGTCATCTCTTCAGCAGACTCCTCCGGCATTTCGGCGGCTTCCGGCGATTCTTCGATCGTTTCTGTATCCAATGCTTCGGATTCTTCAGTCATCTCTTCCGCAGTGTTTTCTTCAGCAAGGGCAAAGGATGGCATCATCATCAATAGCATCATGAATCCAAGTAAAAATGAAAGCAATCTCTTCACGAATGTTTCCTCCTTCTGAATACTCCTTTGCACATATTTTAGCACCGAAATAAAAATACGTAAAGTATGATCTTCTGCACTTCTATAGATTTGGAATCAAAAAAAGAGAGTGAAAATGATTGCACTCTCTTCTTTTATTTTGAAAAGATATCTTAGGTTTTACTTCGCAGCCGCGTCGACACGTTCTTTCAGAATCGAGAAGGCGGTGGGGCCTTCATTCAGGATAATCCGATGGAAGTCGACGTCATTGTACTTGTCGCCCATCTTCTCCTTCGCGTAATCGCGCAGTTCCCAGAATTCGCAGGCCGCGGCGCTGTAGCTTAAGTAGACAGCCGGTGTGGAAATGAGCTGGTTGTACAGGTCCTTGAGGGCCGCTTCGTCCATGCCATAGCCGGAGAAGAACTCGCCCAGCTCTTCCAGGCTCCAGCCTTCGTAATTGACACCGATATCAGCCAGGCCGCTCATCTCATAGCCGATGGCTTCGTTCAGCGCCAGAATGCGGCAAAGATTCTCATCTTTGATATCGCTCAGTTTGACTGCTTCATAAGAAATGTAGACCGCCCAGCCCTCCGTGTAGCCGCTGAAATCGATGATATGGCGGAACGGTGCCGGGTTGGTGTTGTAGTAATAGGTATTTTGATACATGTGTCCCGGATATCCTTCATGTGCAACTGTGATGAAGAAATCCATGTGTGCATATTCCGGGCTCTGGTTGATGTAGATCGCGCTTTCGATGTTATCGATCTGCGGGATGAAACAGAAAGCCGGGTTGGAGCTGGTCTCCAGAGATTTCGGCACATAACGGACGGTGTACTTCGCATCTCCGATATCCGGCACCAGCACATCACCCATGCGGGACGCGATCAGTTCCAGGATATCTACAGGATCAGAAGCTCCGTAGTTCGGATCCTCCATCTTGTCCAGGATATCCGGATCCTCCGCCATCATCTGGTAGAGTTCGCCATACTGATCGTTGATGCTGTCCTTCAGAAGCTGTTTCAGTTCTTCGACGCTGCGGTCGGAGCTGGAAGCACCTCGTGCCAGATACTCATAATACTCTTTACCGTATTCCATATCTGCCAGGCAGCCGGTGCCCTTGCTGACACCCTTCAGGCTCTCCATGTTGGTCATGAAGGTCTGATAGGCCGGGAAGACCTGCTCCTCCACCTTCTTCCGGTTCGTGGCCTTGTATTCCTCGGCCTTGGCCGCATCCACGCCCAGCGCATCGATGCGCTCGTCAAAGGTGGTGATCAGAACGTTCTCTTCCAGAGAACTGCCCAGGAATTCCTCACATTCGTTGATGACTTGGTCGATCAGTTCATCGTTCATGCCATAGTTGAGCTCTGCACGCTTTTTCTCGTACTGGAACAGCTCGTCCATATAACGGCCGGTATCGTCCAGAAGGGCCAGATAATGGGTGACATCCTTCTCTTCCACGAAGGTGTAGTTGGCCAGATTGATGGGCAGATTGGACTGTACACCATACATGGGTGCCGCATATTCCTCATAGTACAGGAATTTCTTGTCCTCGGCCATCTTCTGGGTCTCCAGATACCAGAGCAGCGTTTCTTTGTCCTTGCGCTGCTGCTCGGTCAGGCTTTTGTCATCGAAGGCTTTGATCTCCTCGATGGCATTGGTCGCGTAATAGAAGTCCTCGTCATCGATCTCCTCTTCGTACAAGGTCCCATAGGAATCCTTGACCTCTTCGATGCCGTAGTTTTCCGGATGTTCGACATAATAATGCATGGACAGGCCGTCATCGCCAAAGGCATCCGCAAAGAAGTCCGCGACGTAGGAATCCCAGTCCCCAGATTTCTGTCCTGCCGCACCGCTGAACACATTGAATTCCTTGCAGGATGTGCACAGCATGAGCACAGCCAGAAGAAGGGCCAACAGCCGCATCGTCTTTAAGTGTTTCATAACTCCCCTCCAAATTCGGACAGCTGCAGTTCTTTATTATGACTCAGCGCCCATGTGATGTTCCATTCATTCGTGAACAGTAAGAGCTTCGCCCCTTTCAGATCCTCAACGATCCGGGTATCGGAGGTCAAGGTCAGCGTAGAAAGATCCAGGTCCTCGTTCTCGACCCAGCGGATCAGCTGATACGACAGCGGCTCCATGCGGATCTCCACGTTGTATTCATTCTTCAGACGGTATTCTAGGACCTCGAACTGCAGGACACCGACCGCTCCCACGATGACTTCCTCCATGCCGCGGCCCGGCTCCTGGAAGATCTGGATGGCGCCTTCCTGCGCGATCTGGGAGATGCCCTTGATAAACTGCTTACGTTTCAAGGTGTCCACCTGGCGCACACGGCAGAAATGCTCCGGTGCGAAGGTCGGGATGCCTTCAAAACGGAAATCCTCACCCGGCATGCAGATCGTATCACCGATCGAGAAGATTCCGGGATCAAAGACGCTGATGATATCACCGGCGTAGGCTTCATCCACGATGGAACGGTCCTGGGCCATCAGCTGCTGGGGCTGGGAAAGCTTGATCTTCTTCCCACCCTGCACATGGTAGACCTCCATGCCCTTCTCGAATTTGCCGGAGACGATCCGGAAGAAGGCGGCCCGGTCCCGATGGGCCTTGTTCATGTTGGCCTGGATCTTGAAGACGAAGGCAGAGAAACCGGTGCTGACCGGATCGATCTGCACATCACCGGCCCGGCGCGCCAGAGGCGCCGTGGTCATCCGCAGGAACTCTTTCAAGAAAGGCTCGACACCGAAATTGGTCAGCGCGGAACCGAAGAATACCGGTGACAGATCACCCGCACGGACCAAGTCCATATCAAATTCATGGCTGGCACCGTCCAACAGCTCGATCTCCTCCATGAGCTGCGCATGCTCCTGCTGGCCGATCAGCGCGTCTACGGAAGGATCCCCCACCTGGATGACCTGCTTTTCGACAGTATAGGAGCCGCTTAAGGAACCGTCCTCGTTGCCCTTAAAGAAAAGGATCTCGCGCGCGGCCCGGTCATACACACCCTGGAAGCGCTTTCCAGAGCCGATGGGCCAGTTCATGGGACAGGTCTCGATGCCCAGCTCGGTCTCGATATCCGCCAGCAGATCAAAAGAATCCTTAGCCTCACGGTCCATCTTGTTGATGAACGTAAATACCGGGATATGACGCAGACGGCAGACCTTGAACAGTTTTCGTGTCTGCGCCTCGACACCCTTGGAGGCATCGATGACCATGACGGCCGAATCTGCCGCCATCAAGGTACGATAGGTATCCTCGGAGAAATCCTGATGGCCCGGAGTATCCAGTATGTTGATGCAGTATCCATCATATTCGAACTGCATGACAGAAGACGTGACCGAAATACCACGCTGTTTTTCAATCTCCATCCAGTCAGAAACGGCATGTCGGGCAGCTTTTTTGCCCTTGACGGCGCCTGCCTGCTGGATCGCTCCTCCATAGAGCAGCAGTTTCTCCGTAAGTGTAGTTTTACCGGCGTCCGGATGCGAGATGATCGCGAAGGTCCGCCGTTTTTCTATTTCTTGTGCTAAAGACAAATGTAAGTCCTCCTGATTCATGATCTGCAAGAGTATAGCATATTTCCAGGTCTTGTGCAACCTCAGGATCCGTTGGATTTATAGTGTCTCAGCCCGATCCGCCAGAAACAATAGCACGGGATCAGGAAGATGAAACCGGCCGCAGGCAGCAGCCCATACCAGGCCCTGTCGGTCCGGCCCAGCAGATACTGGAGCGGATAATACTGCACACAGGCCAAGGGAACGATGAATGTATAGAACCGCAGCATCCATTTGCCATAGACGCTGATCGGATAATGGCCGAAGTTTTCACTGCCGTTCGTCAGGATGTTGAGCACTTCCAGCCCTTCCAAGGTATAGAAGCAGATTCCGGCAAACAATAAGAACATCCCCGCGAACATCATGACACCACCCAGGATCATGAAGACCAGCACCAGGACCTTGTCGATGGTCCAATGTACGCCGGACTTAGGGATGGCGTAGGCCAGCACCAGGCAGGCCTCGATCACCTTGCTGAGGCGGTTGAACTCGACCCGCTCGAACAAGATCTGCCCCACCAGGCTGCAGGGGCGCACCAGCATACGGTCAAAGGTCCCACCGCGGATGATCTTTTCGAACCGGTCGAAGCCCCGGAAGAAGACCTCAGAGAGCGCAAAGGACATGACGATGGTGGAAAAACACAACAGGACCTGGCCGAAGGTGTAGCCCGCGATGGTATGGAACCGCATGAACAGGAAGGTCAAAGACAAGAGTCCGCCCAGGGACGCGATCATCGTCGCCAGACCCATCATGAAGAACGATGCCTTATATTCCATGGCACTGCGGAAATG
>CADBPG010000016.1 GCA_902796435.1 uncultured Eubacteriales bacterium
AACACCGGGGTTTTGTAAGAGCGCGAAACGAGATTCGAACTCGCGACCCTCGCCTTGGCAAGGCGATGCTCTACCACTGAGCCATTCGCGCATAAGTAGCGGAGAAGAGACTTGAACTCCTGACACCGCGGGTATGAACCGCGTGCTCTAGCCAGCTGAGCTACTCCGCCATACATTGCTTGAAAGCAATGGGCCTTCGGGGACTCGAACCCAGGACCGTCCGGTTATGAGCCGGATGCTCTAACCAACTGAGCTAAAGGCCCGAAAGTATTTTGAAATTTGCATTTCAAATGACCCCAATGAGAATCGAACTCATGATTACGGCGTGAGAGGCCGTCGTCTTAACCGCTTGACCATGGGGCCATGTGCTTTTGTGCGAAAGCTTTATTATAATATCACTTTATAAGTTTCCTGTCAAGTACCTGTTTGAAATTTCGGCAGGATTTTTTACAAAAAGCCGGCAGATGCGGGATGACCCGCTGCTCTGCCGGCCTTTCTTTGTGCGCAAACAGGAGTTAATTGGTGTAGTTATCGAAATATCCCTGCACCAAGACGACCGGAGTTCCCTTGTCACCAGAACCGGAAGTCAGGTCGCACAGAGAACCGATCAGATCGGTCAGCTGACGCGGTGTAGTACCTTCGCTGGCCATCTTGCCGACCAGGTCCTTGTCCTTCGCCTTGATGCTCTCGGAGATCGCGTTCTTCAGTTCTTCACCAGACAGATGAGCGAAATCATTGTCGGCCAGATACTTCAGCTTCAGTTCGTTCGGCGTACCGATCAGACCATCGGTATAAGCCGGGGAAACCACCGGATCAGCCAGCTCCCAGATCTTACCCTTGGGATCTTTGAAAGCGCCGTCACCATAGACCATGACTTCCACATGCTTGCCGGTCGCTTTCAGGATCTGCTCCTGGATCTCCAGGACCAGAGCTTTGCACTCACGCGGGAACAGTTTGACCTGGTTCTCGGTCGCCTTGTTGGAACCCAGCAGGCCATAACGCTCGTTGCAGCCGCTGCCATTGACCGGCGCGGTCATGATCTCGTCCATACCGAAGACCTTCTCTGCTCCGGCTTCCTTCAGGATGCGCTTGGTGCGTGCGCGGGTATGGATATCACAGTTGATGACGTTCTTGGTGTAGTCCAGGATGGTCTTTGCACGGTTCGCGAAGATGATCTCTACATCACAGCCGGCTTCTTTGATCAGGTCGCTGTAGTAGGCAACATAGTCGACACCGGTGAACTCATGGACACCGTAGCCGAACAGTGCACGATACTTCTCAAGATCCAGCACATCGCTGTAGGGGTTGACACCTGCTTCGTCGATCTTATCGATGCTGACCAGTTCGTTACCGACTTCGTCAGAAGGATAGGAAAGCATCAGCACGATCTTGCCGGCGCCGCTCAGAGCCGCGCCCATGGCGATACCGCGCAGGCAGATGGCGAAACGGTTACGGGACAGGATCGGGAAAATGACGCCGATGGTGCCTTCGCCGAACTTGGCATGCACATCCTCAGCAATATCCTGTACGGTGCAATAGTTGCCCTGAGATCTGGCAACAACGGATTCAGTGATAGAAATGACGTCTCTGTCGCGCAGTTCGAAGCCCTCTGCTTCTGCTGCTTCCAGGACACTGTTGGTTACGATCTGAGCAAGATCATCGCCCTGACGGATGATCGGGCAGCGGATGCCCCGGGATACGGTACCGACTCTACGTTCAGCCATAGTATTATCTCCTGTAAAAAATTCTTTGGCATAATGCTTGATTTCATCATGCACTACTATTATAATCCAAAATATGATATAAGTAAATGCGAATATTCTTATAATTTGTATCGATTTATCTTATATCAAAAGGAGGTTCACATGCAGGCACATCTGGAACAATATAAGATCTTTAAAGCCGTGGCCGATACCGGTAACATCTCGGCGACCGCGAAATCCCTGTACTTAAGCCAGTCGGCGGTCAGCCAGTCCATCAAAGCACTGGAATCCTCTTTGGGTGTGCGGCTGTTTTCTCGCAGCCGGCGGGGTGTCACACTGACCCATGACGGTCAGACCTTATATGAATATGTGTCCGGTGCCCTTTCCCTGCTGGAAGCTGGCGAGATGCGCTTGAACGAGTCCCGGGAGCTGACCAGAGGCACGCTAACCATTGGTGCCAGTAATACACTGACCGAGACCTACTTACTGAAATACCTGCAGGAATACCACAAGGCCTACCCCGGTGTCAAGGTGCAGATCCTGAACGGCACTTCCCGCCGTGTCATGAGTTTTCTGCGCAACGGTACCTGTGACCTGGCCTTCGCCACCACCAACGAGCCGGATGATGCCTTCGACAACTATCTGTGTTTCAAGACCCATACCGTCTTTGTGGCGGCTCCGGAATATCCGGTGGATTTTGACCATGCCTATACCCTGCGGGAGATCAGCGATCTGCCATTGATCCTGCTGGAGCGGGAAGCCGGTTCCCGCCGTTTCCTGGAGGACTGTTTCCTGGAGGAAGGCATGCGCCTGGCGCCGGAGATCGAACTGGCCAGCTATGAACTGCTCATCTCCCTGGCGCGGATCGGGCTGGGTGTCGCTGGTGTGACGGAAGAATTCTCCGACGAAGCCTTATCCCGCGGTTTTGTCCGCAAACTTCATCTGGCAAAGCCCCTGCCGGAACGTGCTGTCACCATGCTCTCCCATAAAAACACGGAGACCTCCATGGCGGCCCGCAAGTTCATGGAACTGATCAGGGCATGAATTCCGCCGCGTAATCCTCCGCAGTGAACCGATGATAGCTCAGATGAGGGCCCTCCTGGGTGATGCAATATCGGTAGGCATCCGGATCCCCATCCTCAAAATAGACCAG
>CADBPG010000017.1 GCA_902796435.1 uncultured Eubacteriales bacterium
CCCGGAACCGGCCTTAGAATGCCTCAAGAACGGCCTGGACCGGCCCGATGGGAATAACTATAACGGGATCCGTCTGAAGCCCTCTGATGGCCTGCAGATGGACCTGCGGGAGCCTGCCCGGCTGCACCGGATCCGCCTGGTCTTCGACAGTGACCTGAACCGGGAAACGGAACCGGAGCCCATCGCCCGTCTGAACCGCAATATGATCCACAACCGACCGCTGAACTGGCCGGAGGCCTGCGTTCCGAAGACTCTGCCTAAAGTCTTCAAGATCTATGGTGTGCAGGCAGATGGTACCGAGGTACTGTTGGCGCAGGAAACCTGCTGGCACCAGCGTCTGGCTGTATATCCTGTCCACGGCATCTTCTCCGCCATCCGTCTGGAGATCCTGGAATGCTGGGGCGATGAGGCCGGACTGTTCGCCATGGAAGCAGAATAAAGAAAAGAAGGTACACCTTATGAGAATCGTAGTCAAGGTCGGCACGTCCACACTGACGCACGCCGCGGGCAACCTGAATATACGCAGAACTGAAAAACTTTGCCGGGTCCTGGCAGACCTGAAAAACGCCGGACACGAGATCATCCTGGTCTCCTCCGGCGCGATCGGCATGGGGCTGGGCAAACTGGGGTTGAAGGAACGTCCGGCCGATATGCCGGGCAAACAGGCGGCCGCTGCCGTCGGCCAGTGTGAACTGATGTACATCTATGACAAGATGTTCGGCGCTTACAACCACACGGTGGCGCAGATCCTTCTGACCGCCGAGGATGTGAAAAACGAAGAACGGCACCAGAACTTCACCAATACCATCACCCGCCTGATCGATTACAGCATCCTGCCCATCATCAACGAGAACGATACGATCTCCGTTTCCGAGATCAAGATCGGTGACAATGACCAGCTCAGCGCCATCGTGGCGACCTCCGTGCAGGCGGACCTGCTGGTGATCCTGACCGATATGGACGGTCTCTACACCTCTGACCCGCGCAAGGACCCCTCTGCCCGTCTCATTCCGGAAGTAGACCGGGTCGATGAAACGATCCTGAAACTGGGCGGCAGTTCCGGCACCAGCCGCGGCACCGGCGGCATGGCCACCAAGCTGGAAGCCGCAAAAATGGCCACCGAAGCCGGGATCGATACGATCATCGTACAGGGCCGCGACCCGGAGATCCTGTATGCAGTGCTCGATGGCACATCCTTCCGGGGCACCCGCTTCCGGGCACAGAACAAAGGAGTATAAGATGAAGAACACTTTAGACCTTTGCCGGGCGGCAAAAGCTGCCTGTGCGCAGATCGCCTCGCTCACCTCTGAAGAAAAGAACCAGGCCCTCTCTGCCATGGCCGCGCAGATCGAGGCGCAGATCCCACAGATCCTGTCTGCCAACGCGGAAGATGTTGCAGCCGCCCGTGGATCGATCTCGGAAGTCATGCTGGACCGGCTGACCTTGACGGAAAGCAGGGTCCACGCCATGGCCGACGGAATCCGGGCTCTGATCCCGTTGGAAGACCCCGCAGGCTTTGTGGAAGATGTCATCGAGCGGCCCAATGGTCTGCGGATCGAGAAGACCCGCTTCCCCTTAGGTGTCATCGCGATCATCTACGAAAGCCGGCCGAACGTCACGTCCGATGCGGCGGCCCTCTGCTTCAAAAGCGGTAATGCCTGCGTCCTGCGGGGCGGCAAGGAAAGCTACCGCTCCTCCGCCGCCATCGTCCAGGCGATCCGTGATGCTTTAGAACAGCAGGGGATCACACCGGACGCTGTCTCCCTGGTCTCTGATCTGACCCATGAAAGCGCCTACGAACTGATGACAGCCACGGGACTGGTCGACCTTCTGATCCCCCGCGGCGGTGCAGGTCTGATCAAACGCTGTGTGGAAAGCGCCAAGGTCCCCTGCATCCAGACCGGCAGCGGCATCTGCACGATCTTCGTGGATGAGAGCGCTGATCTGGAGCAGGCAGTGCGGATCATCGTCAATGCCAAGACCCAGCGGCCCTCCGTCTGCAACGCTGAGGAGGTGCTTCTAGTCCATGAGGCTGTGGCGCCCATCTTCCTGCCCATGATCAAAGAAGCCTTGGTGGACGACCGTGCCCGCAAGGGAATGGTTCCCGTTGAACTGCGGCTGGACCCGGTGGCGGCCGCCTTCATCGATGGCACAGATGCCGGTCCGGAGGATTTCGACACCGAATTCCTGGATTATATCCTAGCTGTCAAGGTGGTGGGCAGCACAGAGGAAGCGATCCACCACATCGCCCTGCATTCTACCGGTCACAGCGAAGCGATCCTGACCCGGGACGATGCACATGCCCAGCTGTTCATCCAGCAGGTGGACAGTGCCGCCGTGTATGTCAATGCTTCCACCCGGTTCACAGATGGTGGAGAGTTCGGCCTGGGCTGCGAAATGGGGATCTCTACACAGAAACTGCACGCACGCGGTCCCATGGGCCTGAAAGAGCTCACGACCTATAAATACGTGGTCCGCGGAAACGGACAGATCCGCGAATAAAACGTTCAACTAAAAAATCCCCCTTCGAAGGGGGATCTTTTGTTAGATCACATTTCAAGATCCTTCCGGAACTTGCGGTGCAGCACAAGTGCCACCACAAAGGTGATGATCTCCGTGATGGGCACCGCCAGCCAGATCCATTTCTGGCTCTGGGTCAGATAGGCAAGAAGCGCGAAGCTGCCGATCAGCAGCACGCACTGCCGCATCAGGTTGATCACCAGGGAGAACCGGGCATGATCCAGGGCCTGCATGCTGGTGGACAGCAGCATGGCCACCGCCGCGAAGGGCAGGGAGATCACGCACAGCCGCAGGCAGACCATACCGATGGCACGCATCTGCGCACCGGCGCTGAACATCGTCAGGATCGCACCGGGGATCAGTTCAAAGAGGATCATCAAAAAGCACATGAGGGCCGCGCTGAAAAGGATAGCTTCTTTCATGGTCAGTTTCACGCGGTCCTTCTTGCCGATTCCGTAATTGTAGGACAGGATCGGTACCATGCCATTATTCAGGCCGAAGATGGGCATGTAACAGAAGTTCTGCAGTTTCATCCAGACACCGTAGACCGCGGTGGCCGTCGTGGAGAACATCAGCAGGATCTGGTTGATCATGAAACTGATCATGGAGGACAGGCCCATGGTGATCATGGAAGGCAGGCCGACCCGCAGGATATCACCCGCGGCCTTGGTCTGGAATGCAGGCTTAAGCATCTCATGCCGCACCGGTTCATTGTACTTCCAGTTCAGGATGATGGCCAGGATCGCCGAAAAGATCTGCCCGGCCACAGTCGCATAGGCCGCGCCAGCGATGCCCAGTTCCGGGAACGGTCCTAAGCCGAAGATCAGCAGCGGATCGAAGATCAGGTTGATGACAGCGCCCGCGGCCATGGACAGCATGGACAGGGTCGCCCGGCCGGCGGAGACCAGAAGCCGCTCATAATATTTACTGAAGATACTGCCGCAGGACAGGACCCAGTTGATGGTCAAGTAGGTCGTACCCATCACGGCGATCTCCTCCACGTTCGTCTGGACCCGGTACAAGGGCTTCGAAACGAACACACCCAGCAAGATGAATATTGCGGTAAAACCTAAGCTCATGCCGGTCATGGTGCGGATCACCGCGGAGGCTTCCTCCCGCTTGCCCATGCCCATATACCGGGACCAGACCGCAGATACACCGGTGGCTGTACCAACGGCGATCGCCGTCACGATTTGCTGCATAGGGAAGGCCAGGGATACTGCTGTCAGCGCGTTTTCGGAGATCCGGGCGACGAACATGGAATCCACGATGTTGTACATCGCCTGGATAAAGAAAGAGATCATCATAGGCAGGCTCATCCGGATCAAAACCTGATGGACCGGCAGCTCTGCCATCATTTGCATACGGTCGTTTTTACTCATGTACTACTTCCATTTCTACTTCAAATCAAAGTTATAGATCTAAAATATTATACCCGCCCGCGGGCCGAATTTCAAGAAGCTGCTTGACAATCTGGCCGCAACTTTGTTATGATTGCCCGAAATACTGAAACCCCGGGAGGTGAAGCACATGCAATGGACAGGCACACAAACGCTGGAGACACGCAGGTTGATCCTGCGTCGTTATCGGCTCGAAGATGCGGAGGACATGTTCTACAACTGGGCATCTGACCCGGAGGTCACCCGCTATCTCACCTGGCAGCCGCACACCAGTGTTGAGGGCACGCGCAACATACTGAATGACTGGATCCCGTGCTATGCGCAGGGGGATTATTTCAACTGGGCCATCGTCTGGAAAGAGACGGGCCATGTGATCGGCAATATCGCCGCTGTGGAACTCCACAAGTCTGCAGAATCCGCTGATATAGGCTATTGCCTGGGCCGCGCCTTTTGGGGCCGCGGGATCATGCCCGAAGCGTTGCGTGCTGTAATGGACTATTTGTTCGATGTCGTCGGGATGCAGCGGGTAGCTGCCCGCCATGCCGTGGACAATCCAAAGTCCGGACGCGCCATGGAAAAGGCCGGCATGCATCTGGAAGGGATCCTGCGCGGGTCTGCCCACAATAACCAGGGCATCTATGATGCCGTCTGGCACGCTGCCCTGCGTTCAGACCGGCAGCCCAAGGAACCAAAAGAGAAAGCCTCCGTGGTCGTACGTATGGCCAGGAAAGAGGAATTGCCCCGTGTCAATGAACTGCGCCGGCAGGTCAACGAACTGCACGTCGCGGGCGAACCCTCGATCTTCAAGCCCGGATTCCCCATCGAACTGCAGGATTATATTTACGAGATCTTTGATGATCCCGCAAAGGAGATCGTTGTCGCGGAATCAGATGGGCAGATCTGCGGATTCGCGGTTCTGAACCATATCTGCAAGCCGGAGACTCCCTTCATGGAGGAACGGGACTTTCTGGATGTGGACGAGTTCTGCATCGACGCCGCGTTCCGCAGGCAGGGCATCGCTTCTGCCATGATCCAGTTCATCAAGGACTGGGCCAAAGAACAGGGTTTCCGCCGGCTCGAACTGAACATGTGGGAATTCAACCGGGACGCCCTGGCGTTTTATGAGGCCTCGGGCTTCAAAACCTACCGCCGGTACATGGAAATGGATCTGTAATCAAACAAAGAGGTCACTCATAACGGGTGACCTCTTATATGTTAGAACGAGCTTGCCCTGGTTTCATCATTTTGGCTGAGTTTTATAACTCCGACCTGTAATTATTGAAATAGATGATGATCTACAGGTACGCGGAACTATCAGGATCCACTACTTGATTAATTCTACAGGTACGTGGAACTATCAGGATCCACTTCTTGATTAAATCTACATGTACAGCGAACTGTCAAATTGGGATATGAGCGTGATACTACAGGTACGCCCACCCGCATTTCGCACAAAATGTACCTGTAGAGCAATAGTAAAACGCAAATTTGATAGTTCACTGTACCTGTAGCGCAAGAGCAAAAGGCAAATGTGCAAGCCCGCTGTACCTGTAGCATCGATGATATTTCGATTCCTGATAGTCAATGGGGCCAAACAATTCGTTTTGCCGGACGTCAGTCATGTCCGGTGTCTTTTTATGCTTGAAAATCTTTTAATGCCAGGCACCCATAGGCGCTTTCCGCATTTTCTACCGCCCGCAGGATCGCCTCGCTGAGGACCTCTGCGGCCAGCATACCGACGGCATCCTGGTCTGCCTGTACTTCACCCACAGAGACCGCGTAGATACTGTCTCCATCCATGGACGTATGCACCGGCCGGATCGCACGGGCCATGCCGTCATGGGCCATGCCGGCGATCTTGCAAAGCTGTGCCTTTTCAAAGTGCGCATTGGTCGCCACCACGGCGATGGTCGTATTCTCCGCCAAATGGTTCTCGGTGGGCTCCATGCGTGCCCGCAAAAGCTCCGAGGTACTGCGCAGACCCTTTTTGTCCTCTGACAGGAGTCCCGCCACCTGGCGGCCGTTTTTCCAGTCAAAGACATCGCCCACCGCGTTGACCACGACCACAGCGCCGACTTTCAGCGCGCCTAGCTGGATCGCGTAGCTGCCGATGCCGGCCTTCATGCAGAATTCCATGCCGCAGGCCTTGCCCACGGTGGCTCCGCAGCCTGCCCCGTAATTGCCATCCTTATAGTTAGGCTCCTCCAGCGCGAGCTGGGC
>CADBPG010000018.1 GCA_902796435.1 uncultured Eubacteriales bacterium
GCCTCCGGAAACGTATGCAGCGTGATGCGGTCCGGTGCCGCGGCTGCGATCTGCCGGCTCATTTCCACGGGCACAAAGCGGTCATCCTCGCCGTGGATCAGCAGGATCGGCACCTTGGCCTTCTGCACCGCCTGCGTGGCGTCCGCCGCGTTGGGGTCGAACCGGCCGAAGAGCCGGGCTGCCAGATACAGGAAAGGCCAGGACAAGGCCGGCGGGATCTTCAGATCGGCCGAAACCTTGCGGATGATCACCCGGGGCGAGGAGAAGGGGCAGTCCGCGATGATGCCCCGCACATTGGCGGGCAGATCCAGGGCAGAGGCCATCAGCACGGTGGCGGCGCCCATGGAGATCCCACTTAAAATGATGCGCACGTTCGGACCGAAGCGTTCCACAGCATACCAGGCCCAAGAGAGGCAGTCATAGCGTTCCTTGACACCGAAGGTGATGGTGTGGCCGGCGCTCGCACAATGGGCACGTTCTTCGATCATCAGCACGTTATGACCGGCGTCCATATAGGCCGCGGCACCACCGGAAAAGTCCCGGCAGGGTGTGCCCCGGTACCCATGGAAGCAGATGTCCAGTGGAGCCCCGTCCTTCTGGTGATAATACCGGCCGGCCAGCTTAAGGCCGTCGAAGGACTGGATGTAGACCCGCTCGAAGGGCCGTGCCGCTAAAGAACTGATCATGCCGGTGATCTTTTCATGGAACACCTGCATCTGCGGCGTTTCATTGACAGCCAGGTCTTCGTTCTGCCGGCCCAGCGGTGAACGGTACGCGACCAGATACAAAATAAAACTGATCAGCAGGCACAGAACCAGTGCCGCTGCGATGATGATCAAGAACAGCATAAAACGATCCTTTCTATTTAAGTAAAGTATAGCAAAAGGAAAAAGGATATGAAAGATTATTTTTACAAGAAACTGATGCGACTCACCCTGCCCATCGCCCTGCAGAGTCTGCTTCTAGCCTCCGTCGCCGCGGCGGATGCCTTCATGCTGGGACGCATCGAACAGAACGCCATGGCGGCGGTCTCGCTGGCCACTCAGATCCAGTTCGTGCAAAACATGATCATCAGTGCGGCCATCGGGGCAGGCTCCATCCTGGGGGCCCAGTACTGGGGCAAGCAGGACACCCGCACCATCAACGATATCTTCTGCCTGATGCTGCGCATCTGCGGCATCCTATCGTTGGTGTCGGCGCTGGCCTGCGTCTTCTTCCCACAGTATCTGATGCTGGCCTTCGCCCATGATCCGGAACTGGTCCGCATCGGCGCTTCCTATCTGCGCATCGCTGGCTGGTCCTACCTGCTGACCGGCATATCCCAGTGTTATCTGACGGTCATGAAGATCAGCGACCATGCCGCCGCCAGTGCATGGGTCAGCGGCGTCGCCGTCATCCTGAACATCGTTCTGAACGCGGTCTGCATCTTCGGCCTTTTGGGTGTGCCGGCCATGGGTGCACGAGGTGCTGCGCTGGCAACGCTGATCTCCCGCATCGTGGAGTTCGGCCTGTGCATTGGCCTGTCGTATAAGAAGAGCTTCCTGCATCCGGAACTGGATAGCTTTTTCAGCCGCAATAAACTGATCGAGAAGGACTTCATGAAGTGCGCGATGCCGCTGGTCGGTGCGATGCTGCTCTGGGGCATCGGCTTCACATCTTATACGGCCGTCATGGGGCATATGGGTGCGGATTCCGCCGGAGCCAACTCCATCGCTTCCGTCGTCCGTGATCTGGTCTGCTGCTTCTGCAACGGTATCGGCGCCGCTGCGGGCATCGTCGTCGGCAATGAACTTGGCGCGGGAGATCTTACGACCGGCAAGCTGTACGGCGAAAAATGCATGAAGATCGGCTATATCATTGGCTTCGGGTCTACGGCGCTGGTCCTTCTGGTCACACCGCTGGTGATGCGCTTCGTGCGGCTGACAGACCAGGCCCACAGCTATCTGACAGGCATGATGATCATCATGGCCGTCTATATGATCGGGCGTGCGGTCAATACGGTGATCATCAACGGAATCTTCGCCGCGGGCGGCGATACTCTGTTCGACATGTACAGTCTGGTCGTCTGCATGTGGGGCCTGGCCGTGCCTTTGGCCTTCCTGGGCGCCTTCGTCTTTCACTGGCCTGTGCTTCTGGTCTACAGCTGCACCTGCCTGGACGAGGTCGGAAAGATCCCGTGGGTCATGTACCATTACCGTAAGTATAAATGGGTCAAAGACCTGACCCGGGAGACGGTATGAAGTAGAATATACTGCAATTATCGTAAAATGAAGCAATCTTATTGGCAAAATTGTAAAAAATCCAAAAGCATATAAAGTTATTTTGGGCGTTTTGCATGGGACCAGATTATTGACAGACGGTGCTCAAAATTGTATCATATTAATATTATTGGGACGGGTGCATATATACCATATTTCCGATTAGCTCTTGGAAAATGAGAATTACCCCTA
>CADBPG010000019.1 GCA_902796435.1 uncultured Eubacteriales bacterium
CACGTCAACTATTGAAACCGCCGTGTACCGAACGGTACGCACGGTGGTGTGAGAGGACGGGGGTTAATCACCCCCTTCTACTCGATTTCACCTTTAAGCATAGGTGAGTTTGATGGTCTTGATCTCGAAGGGGCGGAAGGAAAGTTCCAGCTTGTGCTGCTGCATAGGCAGTGCCGCCCGGACTTCCTCCAGCATGTTGGCCTCAAATGCCTCTGTAAAGGCTTCAGATGCGCCTAGAACCGCTTTGGTACGCGTGCACTCGGATTCATACACACGCAGGATCAAAGCGCGTTCTGCGTCCTCACAGGGCTTGACGGTCTCGATGATGATGTTCGGCTGATCGACCGTGACCAGTGCGCGGGGATCCGGTGTGCCCTTGGCATAGAGCGGTGCGTAGTTCAGCTGGTAGGCCGGCTGAATGACGTTTTCCGCGCAGAAACCGCCCTGGTGCGGATACAGGGCATAAACCGCGTGATGGTCCCCGTGATCCCCGGTATAGTCCGGACGCAGACCTCCTTTGTGCAGGGACAGGCCCACATGACCGCCATCCACGCTGATCCCGTACTTGCAGTCGTTCAGGAAGGCGATGCCGTAACCAGGTTCGGACAGGTCGGTATACTTATGCTGCGCGACTTCGAAACGGGCCTGCTCCCAAGTGGTGTTGCGCGTCGTGGGCCGCAGAACATTGCCGAACTGGATCTCGTTGCGCATCTGGTCCGCACGCACGTCCACATCGAAGCGGACTTTCAGGAAGCGGTGGTCATCGTTCCAGTGCATGACCGTATCATAACGGATCTCCGGAGAGTCCGCGAAGAAGATCTGATCCTGATCGATGGTGGAGCGGTCGCTGATCCTGTAGGAGCGGCGCAGGACGAGAGCCCAGGGACCATCGGAGACGATGGAAGCCGAGAGCAGTTCAGCGCAGGGGGCAAACTTCAGCTGGATGTCCGGGTCGATATCCCAGTTGTCCCAGGAGGAGGGCACGTCCTCTGCCATGACAAAGGAGCCTAAAGGCAGATCGCCGGAGGCGAGCTCACGGTCTGCATTCTTGTCATAACAGGAGGTCATGAAACCTGCTGCATCGAATTCGATCTCATAATAGGGGGTCGAGAGGTGTTGTCCGTCGTACTGGAAGGGAGAAGCACCTAAGGACTCTGTGGTGGGCAGGGGCAGGCTGGCATAGGCGGGCACTTTCAGGCCGCCCAGGATATACAAAGCCCGGCCGGAAAGATCCGTATAAGGCTGCCCTGGCTGTGCAGAAGCCGGGAAGATCTCCTGCGGTACGAACAGGGCATCCTGCCGGGTGAAGGACAGAGGGTTCCAGACGGCCGGAACACCAGTATCTTCCTGCGACAGGAGATTGTCGATGGTCCCGCTGGCTTCCTTAAGGACCCTGCGCATATCATCTTTGCAGCGGTGGTTGGCTTCCGGGATGCAGGTGCCGGGCAGGATATCATGGAACTGGTTGACCAGCAGGGTTCCATAGAATTTGTTGGCAATGGAAGCATCCGCAGGCGCCTGATCCTTGACCGCCTGTGCACTGACCAGCCACTCAAGATCATGGAGCAGGACCTCCGCCTTGCGGTTGTTGTACTTGATCTCATGCTGATTGGTCAAAGTGCCGCGGTGCAGTTCCAGATACAATTCTCCGCGGTACACGTTGGGATCGGACACGGTGGCATCCAGTTCCTGCATGAAGCGGGAGACGGTCATGGTCTCCGACTTTGGAACTTCGTTCAGATCCTGGACACGGCGTGCCATCTCGATCATTTCGAACATGGGACCGCCACCGCCATCACCAAAACCATAGGAGATCAGCTTCCGGTCGGTGACCTGCTTCTGCCGGATCGAGTTGGCCTGGGTCAGCAGAGTCTCCGCGTCCGGCCAGGTGTGGGACTGGTTGAAATGGGTCAGCACCCGGGTTCCGTCCAGACCCTCCCACAGGAAGGTATCATAGGGGAACTCGTTGGTGTCGTTCCAGGAGATCTTGGTGGTCAGGAAATACTGGGTATCACAGCCCTTCATGATCTGCGGGATCGCCGCGGAGTAGCCGAAGGTGTCCGGCAGCCAGAAGCAGTCGGCGGTGTAGTTAAAGTATTTCCTTGTAAAACGCTGGCCCCAGAGGAACTGGCGGATCATGGATTCGCCGCCGGTGATGTTGCAGTCGCATTCCACCCAGACGCCGCCGTTGGGCTCATACCGGCCGGCCTGCACCTGCTCCTGGATCCGCGCAAACAATGTCGGATAGTATCTGCGGAGCATGTCGCTGTGGAAGGCGGAGCTCTGGATGAACTTATACTCGGGATACTGTTCCATCAGACTGAGCTCATTGGAATAGGTCCGGGCACATTTCTTCAAAGTCTCTTCCAGAGGCCAGAGCCAGGCAGTATCCATGTGGGAATGACCGACTAAAGCGATCTTAGGACCTTTGTCGGACTCGTTCCGCTCAGAAAGAATCTCCTTCAAATAGGGGTGGGAGCTGCGCAGCCGCTCGAAGAAGACTTCCCGGGAAGCACTGCCCGGATCATAGAGGACCGTTTCATGGACCTTCGTCAGCGCGTTCAGGACCCGCGCGCGGAAGAAACTATTCTCTGGCAGATGCAAGGCCAGCTGGTTCACGGTCTTCAAGTCGAACCAGTAGGAGAGCAGCCAGTCGTTCTTCGTGCAAAGATACATCCCCTCGTAAGTATAATGGAAATCCTGATCCTGGACAGCGAAGGGGTCACATCCCTGGTAGGCATGCCCGGAATAGTATTCGACTGCCAGATCGATGGTTTCCCCGGCACGGGCACCTTTGCGGACCAGGTCGCAGTAGTGGTTGCCATGTCCGGTGTATACGATCTTGGTGTTGAAGGTCCCGTAGGGCTCGCCGTTCACGTACAGCATGGCCTCATAGCCGCCCATCCGGGGCATCAAGAAGAGGTCCTTCCCGTCCAGATGCTCGGGCACCGTATACTGCGCCTTGACCCAGAGATACTGCTTGGTGCCGCCCCAGGGGGTACCTTTATGGATGGGTTGATAGGCAAGATCCTTCGGGACGCCGTAGTACTGTGTCCCGGTCTGACAGGCCACGGTTGTAAGCTCTTCCTGTCTTGTAAACAAATAGGGAGCCAATGTTTCTTCGAAGCGCCGCAGCTTGGACAGCATGCGCTTCAGATGCGCATCAGGGAGCATAACATGACCTCCTTCGCGATGAATGTTACCTGTATTATCATCAAATTGCACTGGAAAGTCAACGGGAGATATGCTATAGTGTAAAAGTATTTTTTCAAAGAAACTGAAAGACTCGATCCCAAGGAGAGAACATGGCTGAGATCAAAAAAGAAGACTATCTGGAGCAGCGCTGCCTGCTGTGTGACGAGCCCACGGAAGTACGGATGATCCCTCAGCAGCGGATCATCGAGAAGATGAACGATTATATGAGCCGTAGGGATTACGCGGGTGCCGAGCGGCATCTTTTGTATTGGATGGAGGAGGCGGAGCTGGGCCATGACGAGCGTGGCCAGCTGATGCTCTGTGGCGAGCTTGTGGGGCATTTCCGCAAGACCGGCAACAAGGAGCAGGCCATGATCTACGCGGACAAGGGCCTTAAGCTGGTCGAGCGGCTGGACTTTTCCGAGACCGTCAGTGCCGCCACACTGTATGTCAATATTGCCACGGCCTGCAATGCCTTCGATGAAAACGAACGGGCCATCGACTTGTTTCAGAAGGCGCTGGCCATTTATGAAAACAACGAGCGTACGGCGCCGGATCTTCTGGGCGGCCTGTACAATAATATGGCCCTTGTGCTGACGGACCTTGACCGGTTCGCAGAGGCTAAGGGATTATATCAGAAGGCCATGAAGACCATGGAGCAGGTGCCTAATGGTGCCCTGGAACAGGCGATTACCTGCCTGAACATGGCGGATCTGTGCGCGGCGGAACTGGGCGAAGAAGCGGCTGAAGGGCAGATCTTCGATCTTCTGGACCAGGCACAGGACCTGCTGGACAAGCCGGAGCTTCCGCGAAACGGGTACTATGCCTTCGTCTGCGAGAAATGTGCTCCCTCGTTTGCATATTATGGATATTTCCGGACAGCGGAGGACCTGAAGGAAAGGGCGGAACGGATCTATGCAGGGGCTTGAGATCGCAAAGGCTTTTTACGAGCAATATGGCAGGCCCATGCTGGAAGAACAGTTCGCCCAGTGGCTGCCGCTGATCGCGGTGGGTCTGTGCGGCAGCGGGTCGGAATGCTTCGGCTTCGATGATGATATCTCCCGGGATCATGATTTTGAACCGGGTTTCATCATTTTCCTGCCGGGTGAGGATGTGGTGGACCGGCGTACCGCCTTCCTCATGGAGCGGGCTTACGCAAAGCTTCCTAAGGAATTCATGGGGCTGAAACGGTCCTTGATGGCGCCTGTGGGCGGGCCCAGGCATGGCGTCCTGCGCACGGAGGAATTCTTCCAGAACAAGGTGGGCAGCCCGGATGGGATCCTGAGCCTGTACCAGTGGCTCACTATCCCCGAGGCGGCGCTTTCGGAAGCGGTCAACGGGGCAGTATTCTTTGATGGCCCGGGCACTGTGACCGCGATCCGGGAGAGGCTTTCCGCCTATCCGGAGGACGTGCGCCGCAAAAAGCTGGCCTCCAGCCTTCTTCTGATGGCCCAGGCCGGACAGTACAATTATACCAGGTGCCTTTCCCACGGGGAAAAGGCGGCGGCACAGCTGGCGGTGCATGAATTCGTCCAGCATACCATGAAGGTGGTGTTCCTACTGAACCAGGTCTATGAGCCCTATTATAAATGGAGCTTCCGGGCGATGCGCAGCCTGCCAAAGCTGGACCTGACGGCGGAACTTCTGGAATATCTGCTGACGACCGACAACGAGCCGGAGATGGCAGAGGAGAAATATAATGTGATCGAGGGCATCTGTGCGGATGTGATCGATGAACTGATCGAGCAGGGCCTTACGGAAGCCAATTGTGGTGATTTGGAAAAGCACGCCTATTCGGTCAATGACGGCATCGAGGACGCAGAACTGCGCAACATGCACATCCTGGCGGCCATCAATAATTGAGGGAGACGAACATGAAGATACATGGACTGCAGAAAATGACATTGCTGGACTATCCGGGCCACGTGGCCTGCACAGTCTTTCTGGGCGGCTGCGACCTGCGCTGTCCCTTCTGTCACAATTTCGAACTCATCGATGGTACGGCGGAGCCCATCATGGATGATCAGGAACTGCTCAGCTTCCTGAAAAAGCGCCAGGGGCTGCTGGACGGTGTGGCGATCACTGGAGGCGAGCCCTGCCTGCGTCCTGATCTGATCGATCTGATCAAGGACATCCGGGCCCTGGGCTTCCCTGTGAAGCTGGATACCAACGGTCTGCATCCCGATGTACTTAGGACTTTGGTGGAGCAGAAGCTGGTGGATTATGTGGCCATGGACATCAAGAACGGTCCGGAGCACTACGCCGCGACCTGCGGTGTGGAAGCGGTGGACCTGGACCGGATCCGGGAGAGCATCTCCATCCTGATGGAGGGAAAAGTCGATTACGAGTTCAGGACCACGGTGGTGGATCAGCTGCACACGGCACAAGATATGGAAGAGATCGGTGCTCTGATCCAGGGCGCGAAGCGTTTCTTCCTGCAGGCATTTACCGACCGGGATTCGGTTCCCTTTGCCGGTTTCTCTGCACCCAGTGCCGCAAAGATGCAGGAATACGCGGAAATCGTAGGCAGATATGTACAGGAAACCACCATCCGTGGGGTCGAAATTTGACACAAGACCACTACATGTGTTTATTTTTTAAAATTTGACCACAAGATATTGACAAACATCCTTCTTGGGCGTATGATAGTCGTGTTCGCTCCGATAGTATGGAGCGTTTATGATGTAATTCATTATCCAGGGAGGATTTTTCATGTATCAGGTTGTAAAGAGAGACGGCAAGATCGTAGATTTTACGATCAGTAAGATCAGCGCGGCTATTACAAAAGCATTTGAAGCGCTGCAGAAACAGTATCACCCCAGCGTCATCGAACTGTTGGCGCTCCATGTCACTTCCGACTTTGAAGACAAGATCAAGGACGGAAAGATCGCGGTCGAGGACATCCAGGACAGCGTAGAAAAAGTCCTGTCCGAGTCCGGATACGCGGATGTTGCCAAGGCGTACATCCTGTACCGCCGTCAGCGTGAGAAGGTCCGTAACGTCAATTCCGCGCTGCTGAACTACAAAGACCTGGTCGATAACTATCTGAAGATCAACGACTGGCGCGTCAAGGAAAACTCCACCGTCACCTATTCTGTCGGCGGTCTGATCCTTTCCAACTCCGGCGCCATCACCGCCAACTACTGGCTGAGCGAAGTCTACGATGAAGAGATCGCTGAAGCCCATAGAAGCGCGGCCATCCATCTGCACGACCTGTCCATGCTGACCGGTTACTGCGCAGGCTGGAGCCTGAAGCAGCTCATCCAGGAAGGTCTGGGCGGCGTTCCCGGCAAGATCACTTCCGCACCGGCCAGCCACCTGTCCACCCTCTGCAACCAGATGGTCAACTTCCTGGGTATCATGCAGAACGAGTGGGCCGGCGCACAGGCTTTCTCCTCCTTTGACACCTATCTGGCACCCTTCGTCAAGATCGACAACCTGAGCCAGAGAGAGGTCAAGCAGTGCATCCAGTCCTTCATCTATGGTGTCAACACGCCGTCCCGCTGGGGTACGCAGGCACCGTTCTCCAACATCACGCTGGACTGGGTCGTTCCGAACGACCTGAAGAACCTGCAGGCCATCGTCGGCGGCAAGGAGCAGGATTTCACCTATGGCGACTGCCAGAAGGAAATGGACATGGTCAACAAGGCCTTCATCGAGATCATGATCGAGGGCGATGCCAACGGCCGTGGCTTCCAGTATCCGATCCCGACCTATTCCATCACCAAGGATTTCGACTGGTCCGAGACCGAGAACAACAAGCTGCTCTTTGAAATGACCGCCAAATACGGTACTCCGTATTTCTCCAACTACATCAATTCCGATATGGAGCCGTCCGATGTCCGCTCCATGTGCTGCCGTCTGCGTCTGGACCTGCGCGAGCTGCGTAAGAAGTCCGGTGGCTTCTTCGGTTCCGGTGAATCCACTGGATCCATCGGTGTCGTCACCATCAATATGCCGCGTATCGCCTACCTGGCCACGGACGAAGCAGACTTCTACAAGCGTCTGGACAATCTGATGGACATCGCTGCACGGTCTCTGAAGACCAAGCGTACCGTCATCACCCGTCTGCTGGAGAATGGCCTGTATCCGTACACCAAGCGGTACCTGGGCACCTTCAACAACCATTTCTCCACCATCGGACTGATCGGTATGAACGAAGTCGGCCTGAACGCGAAGTGGCTGCGTGCGGACCTGACCGACGCGAAGACCCAGCGCTTCACCCGCGACGTGCTCAACCATATGCGCGAGCGCCTCTCCGATTATCAGGAGCAGTACGGTGATCTGTACAACCTGGAAGCAACGCCGGCCGAGTCCACCACCTATCGTTTCGCGAAGCACGACAAGGAGCAGTATCCGGACATCATCACCGCCAACATGAACGGCACGCCGTACTACACCAACAGTTCTCATCTGCCGGTAGGCTACACCGAGGATGTTTTCTCCGCGCTGGATATCCAGGACGATCTGCAGACCCTGTACACCTCCGGTACCGTATTCCATGCCTTCCTGGGCGAGAAGCTGCCCGACTGGAAAGCGGCCGCGAACCTGGTCCGCAAGATCGCTGAGAACTACAAGCTGCCGTATTACACCATGTCCCCGACTTATTCCGTCTGCAAGGATCATGGCTATCTGACCGGCGAGCAGTACACCTGCCCGATCTGCGGCCAGAAGACAGAAGTCTACAGCCGTATCACCGGTTACTATCGTCCGGTCCAGAACTGGAACGATGGTAAGGCGCAGGAATTCAAGGATCGTAAGGTCTACAACATCGGACGTTCCCGCCTGTCTCATGTGGGTCCGATCCCGGCACCGGTCGATACCGTGCCCGAAGTACAGGCTGAGGTCAACGAGCCCGCTGCAGCTGCGGAAAAGGCGCAGGAGACCATCATGCTCTTCAAGACGCCCACCTGCCCGAATTGCAGAACCGCGGAAGCGCTGCTGGGCAAAGCAGGAGTTTCCTATTCTGCGCTGAACGCCAACGAGGAGCGCGAGCTGGTCGAGAAGTTCGATATCCGCCAGGCGCCGACTCTGGTCCTGGTCCATGGTGACACCTTCGAGAAGTATCGTGGTGTTTCCGATATCAAGGGCTGGCTCAAGAACCAGTAATCCAATGTAACCGAAAAGGCAGTGCGCTTGCCATCTGCAGGCGGCTGCCTTTTTCGAACATAGTTTGAGGAAGTTTTCATGCAGTACACTACGATTCAAATGGCTGATGGCAGCAAGCGCCGTATCTCCCGGCTGGTGCTGGGCACAGTGCATTTCGGGACGATGATCCCCGAGGAGGAAGCGTTCCGGATGATGGACCTGTTCTGGGAAGCCGGCGGCAACGCCATCGATACCGCCCGGGTCTACGGGTCCTGGGTGCCGGGGCAGGAAGCGCCCAGTGAAAGAACGGTCGGAAAATGGGTCCGGGCCAATGGACTGGATGGACAGGCATTCATCATGACGAAGGGTGCCCATCCGCCGATGGAGGACATGCACCACAGCCGCCTGTCCCGCGAGGACATCCTTTTTGACGCGGAGCGCAGTGCGGAGATCCTGGGCCTTTCCCATATCGACCTGTACTATCTGCACAGGGATGATACTTTCCGCCCGGTCGCGGATATTATGGGCAGCCTGGACGAGGCCATGCGGAAACTGCCGATCCGGGCCCTCGGCGCCTCCAACTGGAAGGCCGGCCGCATCCGGGAGGCGAATGCTTTTGCCAAGAGTGGGGGCACCGCACCTTTTACCGCCAGCGAACTGCGCTGGAGCTATGTGCAGTTCCCGGAGGGTGTTGGGGATGATACCCTGGTCACCATGAACCAGGAAGAATATGCCCAGTACGCGGACATGGATCTGGCGGTCATGGCCTATTCATCCCAGGGCAATGGCCTGTTCCAGAAAGGGTACAAGAGGGACCTGTCCGATGTGCCGGATCGAATCCGGGGCATGGCAACTGCTGAAAATATTTCTCGGTATCAGAAAATGCTTGCCGTAACGGAAGCAAAGGGGATCACCCCATCCCGTTTTTTGATCCACCACATCACGGATGATCCGAAGCTCAACGCGCTGGCCCTGGTCGGCTGCTCACGGATCGAACAACTGAAGCAATCACTGGAAGCAATGGAGGAGCAACATGTTTGATATCATCGTTGTCGGCGGCGGCCCCGCCGGTATGACTGCGGCATTGTATGCCTGCCGGAACGGCAAGAGCGTTCTGGTCATCGAGCGGGAAGGGTTCGGCGGACAGATCACCCATTCCCCGAAAGTAGAGAATTATCCGGGTTCCTTGTCCATCAGCGGCAATGAACTGGCGGAGCAGATGCTGGAGCAGATCCTGGCACAGGGCGCGGAGATCGAGATCGAGACCGTGGCCGGTGTGCGCAGAGGCGACGGCTGCTGGGAGGTCGTGACAGAGGACGGAGACTCGTTCATGAGCCGTGCGGTCATCCTGGCCACGGGTGTCAAGCACCGTATGCTGGGCCTGGAGAACGAGGAAGAACTGGTGGGCAACGGTATCTCTTACTGTGCGGTCTGCGATGGTGATTTCTATTCCGGCAAAAAGGTCTGCATGATCGGCGGCGGTAATTCCGCACTGCAGGAGGCGATCCTTCTGTCCGAAAAGTGTAGTGAGGTCATCGTGCTGCAGGATCTTCCCTATTTTACGGGAGAAAAGCGCCTGCAGGAGATCCTTTTCGCCAAGGACCACGTCAAGGCTTATACCAGCCAGAAGGTCCTGCGCCTTTTGACCAATGAAGAAGGCTTCTGCGGTCTGGAGACCGAGGACCAGGTCACGGGCGAGATCCGCACCATCCCTTGTGATGGAACCTTTGTCGCCATCGGTCTGATCCCTGAAAACGAGCCCTTTGTCCAGTTCGCGGATCTGAATGCCTACGGATATTTTGACTCCGACGAGTCCTGCACCACGCGTACAGAAGGCATCTTCGTAGCCGGGGACTGCCGCAGCAAGCAG
>CADBPG010000020.1 GCA_902796435.1 uncultured Eubacteriales bacterium
ATTTACGGAACCTCTTCCAGATCTCCACGGAGTAGGCCGCTGTCTGTTCCTCCTTCAGAAGAAGGTGGAATTCATCGACATAGTAGCGGGTGGATTTGTGGGCAAAACGGTTTAGTGTAACCCGGTTCCACACCTGGTCCTGCACGATCAACATGCCCAGCTTCTTCAGCTGTTTTCCAAGGTCTTTGATATCAAAACAGACGATCCGGTTGTCCAGCTGCACGTTCGTCCGATGGTTGAACACCTTGAGCGAGCCGTTGACGTAGATCTCCAGCGCCGTAGCAATGCGCTGCGCCTGCACCTCCGACTGTGCCCGGAGCGTCGCGTACAGATCTCCCAGGACCGGCATATTTTCCGGAACAGGATTTTCAAAGTACTTCTGGTAGACGATCGGCAGGCACCGGTCGATCACGGATTTCTCCTCCGCCTCGATCCCGTTCCGGCTGCCCATGATGAGCTCGCACAGGGACAGGATAAAATCGGATTTGAAACCCAGCGGATTGTCATCATCCGAGTAGTCGAGGTTGATGTCCATCGGATTGATATAGTCGTGGCTGGTCGGCGCGATGTGGATCACCTGCCCGCCCAACGCATGGACTAGGGGGTAATACTCACCCTCCGGGTCACAGATAATCACGTCATCCTTCGTCACGAAGAACACGTTGCAGATCTCACGCTTGGCAGAGAATGATTTACCGGAACCCGGCGTACCGAGGATCAGGCCGTTGGGGTTCTTCAGTTTCTTCCGGTCCACCATGATCATGTTGTTGCTAAGGGCATTGAGCCCGTAATAGAGCGACTCCCCTTCCATAAAGAGTTCCTGCGTCGTAAACGGCACAAAGATCGCTGTTGATGTCGTAGTCAGCGCTCGTTTGATCGGCACCTGGTTCAGTCCCAAAGGGATGCTGCTCATCAGGCCTGGTTCCTGCTGGTAGTCCAGCCGGCGAAGCACACAGTTGTATTTCTGCGCGATACCGGCGGTCTGGAAGATCACATTGTCCAGCTCCTGCCGGCTTTTCGCCGTATTCAGGAACAGGACGGTCACCAGGAACATCCTCTCGTTTCTCGACTGCAGGTCTTCCAGCAGGCGCTTGGCCTCGTTGCCGTAGGTCATCAGATCCGACGGGATGATGTCCATGTCGTACCCGGAACGCACTGCTTTTTTCTGTTCCTCGATCTTCATCCGGTTGATGTCGGTCACCTTGCTCTTCACCAGCTTGATCGCCTTCATCTGGTCGATGGACTGGACGTGCAGGTTCACCACCAGGTTTTTGTCCATGTCCAGGAACTCAGCCAGCATCTTGTCGGTCAGTTCCGGTGCCAGGATCTGCAGGTAGCTCACCGCACCCAGCGTCTCACCCATCCGGAAATACCGGCCGTTCTTGAACTCGAAGCTGGTCGGCGCCACAAAATCCTTTGTGGTAAGCCCGGTCTTAAGGAGCTGGTCATAGCTGAAGGAGAACGGCACCGCCTGTTCCGGATTGAAGGTCTCGTACAGGATCTGCAGCCGCTCCACGCCATTCAGCGGATACGCCCTGACACCAAGTACTTTGAAGTTGTTTAGGATATCAGCTTCGATCCGCTCCAGCTTCGGTCTGGCCTCCATGATGTTGTCAGCCTCAATGGCAAAGGTGATATACTTTGTGCGCATCAGGCCGTTGTTGCCTTTGGACAGCTGGTCTTTCAGCATCTGGGCGTATTCCATGCGCACATCGTCAAACCTATCATTCTGCGGCTCGATCCGGATCACCTTCTCAAACTCCATCAGGTTGGTCTTATGGTTGATAAAGGACAGCTGAAAATAGATCGTGCTGTCAAAATAGTTCAGGAAATCGCACCAGTTCTCGAAAATGGCGCTCTTATCCTCGTTCTGTGCCAGCTGGTAGTTGATGTCATAAAAGCGGATGGTCTTGGAATAGAGCTTATCCTGCACCCGGCAGATGCCATCCCTTCCCATCTCGCGGTAAGGGATGGATTTCTGGGCTGAAATCCGCTTCTCCTTCGCCTTCCGTTTGGACGCGGAAGATTGTTTTCTGGATTTCTTTCCAGCAGATTTTTTATTCTTTACAGATACCTTCAAAGGTTCTGTATCGTGAATACCTCTTTCGGTGATATTTTTTCCTCCAAAGGGCTCTGTATCATAATGCTCGTAACTGCTTGTTCCGAGACCTTTTTTTGCAAGCCTGGCATCCTTTTTTGCCTGCTTTGCCTTGATTTTTGCCTGCTTTCTGGCCTCTTTTTCCTCCCACTTAAGCATCTTTGCATCCTGCTTTGCCTGGATCCCGGCCTGCTTTGCCGCCTCCTTTTCGGCCACCGCCCGACGTTTTTCCTCCAGTGCCATCTGCTGGCGGCGGATCTCCTCCGCCTGCTTTGCCAGCTTTTTCTGCTGTTTCTTTTCTCTGCGGGTCAGCGGACGTTCATATGCATCCGGCATATCATAATCCGCATAGTAATCA
>CADBPG010000021.1 GCA_902796435.1 uncultured Eubacteriales bacterium
ACGGATGGGTACAAAAGGCCATAAGCAACAAGAGATTAGCCGAGTTTGGGCTAATCTCCATGTTTGACTACTACACCGCAAGGTGTGACGCTTGTTAAGTTGATTGAACCGCCGCTTGCGGAACCGCATGAGCGGTGGTGTGAGAGGACGGGGGATTACTAAATCCCCCTTCTACTCGATTATACGCCCTATGCAAAAGAAAAAGCCCTTCTGCAAGCAAAGGGCTTTTCTTGTTGAACTGAATAGTAAATTACGTCCACGCGCAGCTGCACTTGCGTTCCCGCTGCGCTAAAAGCATTCGGACTCTCGCACTGCGCGCTTCATCCTCATGCTTTTTGTGTATCATATAAAAGGACCGTTTCTTCTGCGAGCAGAGAAACGGTCCTTTTGCATGATACGGAGACAGTGCTTAATAAGTCCACGCACGGTTTCACTTACGTTCCCACCGTGCTAAAAGGCTTTCGGACTTCCGTGCTACGCACTGCGTCCTCAAGCCTTTTGTCGCGCCCTATGCAAAAGAAAAAGCCCTTCTGCAAGCAAAGGGCTTTATTTCTTTTGCGCATGGCGCTGGACTTATTTGGACTTATTCATACCCCAGTGCCTCGATCGGGTTGAGGTTCGAAGCTTTGATGGAGGGGACGAGTCCGAATACGATGCCGACGAACATGGAGAAGAGCACTGCGATCAAAATCGCGGGGGTACTGATCGCCACGGGCACGCCTGCCAGGATGGAGATCAGGCGGGAGAGACCGATGCCTAAGCCGATGCCCAGGATACCGCCGATCAGTGAAAGCATGGCGGCCTCGGTCAGGAACTGCCCCAGGATGCGCCGTTTGCGGGCGCCCAGGGCCTTCTTCAGGCCGATCTCACGGGTACGCTCGGTTACCGATACCAGCATGATGTTCATGACGCCGATACCACCGACCAACAGGGAGATCGACGCGATGCCGATCAGCATGGTGTTGGTGGAGTTGGACAGCTGCTGGATCTGCGCGGCTTCATCGGACAGGTCATTGCTCTGGTACTTGAAGGTATCGTTGCCTGTGTTCAGAAGACCGTTCAGAAGGGCCTGCGTCTTTTTGCCGGCCTGCGTCATATCATCCGTACTCTTGGCCCGGACGATGACGGACTGCGGTTCATCATACTGACAGATGACAGGCCACATCTGCTGCGGGACGAAGATCTTCCCGTTGGAATTCTGCATGTAGGTATAGTATTCTTCGATGGAGTTGATGACCGGCTCGAAGGTGCTTTTCTGGCTGACCACGCCGATCACGATGAAGGGCGTGCCCATGATGTCCAGTACCTGGCCCACCGGTTCCGCGCCGCCGAAGGAAGCACTGATGGATTCATCCACGATGCAGAAGGCCTTGCTCGTGGTCAGATCGCTCTCCGAAAAACCGCGCCCCTTGGTGATCTGATAGCCAGCCGTATCGAAATAGTACCGGTCGATCCCGTAGAGGGAGGAGGAGAGGTTGGTGTTGCCATAATAGATGCTGTCGGCGTATTCCCGGGTGTTGACAAAAGTCACCGACTCGATCTCGCTGTATCCGAGGATCCGGTCGTGGATCTCGTTGGTCAGGACCGGGATCCCTTCCGGGATCGCTTCATAGGCGAATTCCACAGGGTAACTATCCCTGCAGAGTTGGACCGTGACGGTGTTCGTACCGGAACCGATCAGGTTGTTTTTGATCTGCTCGTTGGTACCTTTGATCGTGGAGACGATGGCGATGATCGCGGCGATACCGATGATGATACCGAGCATCGTCAGGAAGCTGCGCATCTTATGGCTCCAGATACCTTTTAATGAAAGACGAATGTTTTCTATCATAGAGCCACCTCCTTAATACGACGGGTAATCCACCTGTTTGGTGGCGGCGCCTTCGCGCACGGTCTTGCCATAGGGGAATGCCACATAGTCCTGCTGGCTGAGGCCCGCCAGGATCTCGATCTGCTCACCCCAGAGGATCCGGCCTGTCTTTACGTACTGTTTCGTGAGCAGACCGTTTTCATCGGTCTTCATGACGTAGGAGCCGGAATCATCCTTGCGGATGACGAACCGCGGTACGAAGAAGCCGGCAACACCGGTCTCGTTGGTCTGGGGCAGTGTGATCTCACAATACTCACCGATGGACATCTGGATGTTTGGATCATCGACTTTGGCGTAGACCGGGAAGAAAGAGTTGTTCGGGTTTTCGCCCCAGCCATAGGAACCTTCCAGAGGCGTCATGCCGATCTCATCGACCGTGGCCGTGAAGGAATTGCCGCTCTCGTAGGAGAAGGCATTTACCTGCAGGCCCGGCTGCATGGTGGACAGCCGCATTTCGCTGATATACATGGTCAAAGTATAGGTCTCATTGCCCTTGACGGTCAGCAGGGTTTCCCCAACCGTAAGCGATGAAGGATCCTCCAACTGGATGACGCTGCCATCGATCTCCGCCTTGACTTCGCCGGTCTTGCCGATGAGCTTGTCCTTTTCGTAGTTCAGGTTCAGTTCGCGCAGATCCAGCTGCATCTCGACCAGTTCCTTCTCGGCTTCTTCTGCCATCTCCGCCAGGTCCTTGCGGGAATACATGTAGTTTTCGCCGGCATCTTCCGGGAAATTGTCGATGTAGATCGTTTCGTAGCGCTCGTAGGTGATGGGGGTGCAGGTGACGAGCTGACCAAAATTACGCTGGCGCGCGTCCATGTTCAGCATGACACCGTCGCCCGTGAAGGTCAGGCCTTCGAAGGGATCCCAGTCATCGTCCAGAGGATCTATGGTGACGGTCTGCATCTTGCCGAAGCGGGTCCGTGCACCGACACCTTCCGGCGTGGTGGATTCTTCGGAGCCTTCCTCAGAAGAATCATCGCCGGGGTCGGGCGCAGGTTCAGAAGAGTCGTCTGAGGAATCCTCGGACGAGTCGTCGGAAGAATCATCGGAAGAATCATCCCCAGAAGAATCATCCCCGGAGGAATCATCGCCGGAAGAATCATCGGAAGAATCATCCCCGGAGGAATCGTCCCCGGAAGAGTCATCCCCAGAAGAATCCTCGTGGGAGGAATCATCCTCTTCGGGTTCTCCATCATCGATGATCTTGGTCTCCGGCTGGGGCAGCTGCGTGCCGTCCAGAATATAGGAGGCATACATGGTCTCGCCCTCATAGAGCTGGATCTCGGCGGTCTTGCCGCCCTTGCGCAGCCATTTCAGAAAATCAGAAGTGACCTTGACGCCGGGCTGGATGCGGAAGAGCAGTCCATAGGCGCCATCCGGCAGGGACTTGGTGCCCACGTCGATCTTCTTCTTGGTGAAGGTCAACGCACCGTGGTCGATCGTCTTTTCCGTGGGCTTCGGCGCCCATTCGGAAGGTTTCAAAGTATAATATTTGGTGATCTCTTCTTTTTTACGCTGGATATTGCTCTCCATGAGCGCGATCCGGGCCTCGTCAGACTGCAGCGTCAGCTGGAAGGAGGTCGTATCGTAGACCAGAAGGACATCACCCTTCTGAACCTGATCGCCCACCTCTACATTGATGTGGTCGATCAGGCCTTCACTTAAAGATACGGCCTGTTCCTTGCCCGAGGAGACATTGCCACTGACGGAGGTATTGTCACCCCAGTACTGTTCAGAGATATTGGCGACCGGGAAGACCTCGATCACTTCGGTGTGGTTGCCTTTCCAGATATAGTATCCGCCGGTACCAAGACCGCCCAGCAGGGCCAGGGTCAGGACTCCGGCGATCAGTCGTTTTTTCCATTTAGCCATCGATCTGCCCCCTTTCCTACAGCATATCCGGCGTTACGAACCGGCCGTCCCGGATCATCATCTGCCGCTTGGCACGGGCGGCGATGGACGGTTCATGTGTGATCATGACGATGGTCACGCCTTGTTCGTTCAAGGCCTCAAACAGAGACATGACCTGCTCGCCGGAAGCGGTGTCCAGAGCGCCGGTGGGCTCATCGGCCAAAAGTAGGGCCGGCTGCAGGATCATGGCGCGGGCAATGGCCACACGCTGTTTCTGACCACCGGACAGCTGCGTGGGCTTGAAATGGATCCGGTCGCCCAGGCCTACCTTTTCCAGGGCTTCCTTCGCGCGGCGCATGCGTTCACGCTTGTGGACCCCGGCATAGAGCATGGGCAGAGCCACGTTTTCCAAGGCGGATTCCCGCGGCAGCAGGTTGAAATTCTGAAAAACAAAGCCGATCGTACGATTGCGCAGGGCCGAGAGTTTTGCATCGCTCAGGCCGCTGACATCGGTACCGTTCAGGATATAGGTCCCGGAAGTGGGCTCATCCAGGCAGCCGATGATGTTCATCAGGGTGGACTTGCCGGATCCGGAGGGTCCCATGATGGAAACATACTCGCCGGCATCGACGGTCAGGTCGATATCGAAAAGTACGGGGACCTCCAGTTTTCCATGAACGTATGTTTTATTGATTTTGCGAAGATCTACGATCATGCCTTAGCCCTCCGGTTCTCCGACCGCCATGTCTTCTTCCGGCATGACTTCGAATTCGCCCTCGCCTTCCGGCATGGCTTCGAAATTACCTTCTTCTTCCATCATGCCGCCGAAATCACCCTCGCCTTCCGGCATCTCGGTGAAGTCCTGGCCGGGCATGCCCGGATCTGCCATTTCTTCTTCTGTGAAGACATGTTCTGTCGTGGTGGCGGCGCCTTCTTTGCAGTCCTCGGAAGGCCAGGCGATATAATCACCCGTGTCCAGGCCGGATGCGATCTGCCACTCATCGAGGTCCGGATCATATTCGCCCAGAACGACACGGCGCTTCTCCAGCTTGCCGCCCTCGCGGGCTGCCCAGACGTAAGAGTCTTCCTCTTCCTGGATGAGCCATCCGGAGGAAAGCCACATGCCGCTGCGGCTCTCGTCGACACGGGGCTCGATCAGCACGTGCTGGCCCAGAAGCAGGCCTTCGGTGGTCTCGAGATCGACGTAGAACGGGTATTTGGAAGCCCGTTCGCCTTCGCCGTAATACACATCGGTATTGCTGCTTTCCGACTGGGTCTCGATGGCGCTGACGGTCCCGTTCCAGGTACGTGTTGCATCGATGCGGGAGCGGATGGTGACCGGCATGCCTTCTGCGATATTATAGATGCTCTGCTCACTGACCGAACCCTTGACCCGCAGGTCGCCATCGGCCAGGATCGTGATGAAGGCCACTTCCGAGCCGTCCGGGTTGAAGCTGGACGCAGGCTCGTTCGGATCCCCCAGATGGGTGACAGTGCCGTTGATGGGGGAGACCACGGTAGCGTGTTCCAATGTGGCTTTCATACCTTTGATCTCGTTCTTTTTGGTCTTGATGGTGTATTCCGCCGTGGCGATCTCGGCCTGCAGTTCCTGGATCTGCGCAGAATAAGACAGCTTGTCGGAAGCGTTCGCTTTTTCCATGTCCTTGTTCAGCTGTTCGATCGTGGCGGTATCGTTGGTGATCGTGGACTCATTACGCTCGATCTCCAGCTCGGCGGCCTGGATGTCCAGTTCGATGCTGGCGGTATCGTAAGAGAACAGAGGGTCATCCTTCTGCACAGTATCACCCTCGGCGATGAAGACCTCGGCGATCTTTTTCTCCGCGTCGGGATTGATCTTTTCAGTCTTCTGTGTTTCTATGACGCCGGAATACCGGTTCCCGTTGATATTGCCGACGCCGGTCAGGTCCGCGACGGACTGTACATAGATGGCAGCGCCTTTGCTGCCGGCCTCCTCGCGGCCTTTAAGATAGCGGTAACCCACGTATGCGGCAGCGGCCGCAAGCAGGATCAAAACGACGGCAAGAATGGTTTTTCTGATTCTTGACATACGAAACTCCTTTGCACTTGATATCATAAATCCAAATACATCATAACATAGTTTGCGGTGGTTTACTATTAAAAAGGAATGAATTTTCATGAAATCTTAGCGAATGTTTCAATTGTGCAATATTAATAGAAAAAAAGAAAAAGTCTTCCTTTTTGACGAGACCTGTAGTATAATATTTCTGTAACTATGGGCATTTCGCATATACTGGAAAAATACAACAGGAGTTAACAGAATGATCTCGAATCAGATTTTGCAAAGCACGATCGATGGTCTGAAAGCGATCACCAAACGTGAAATCACCGTAATGGATGTAGAAGGCAACGTTCTGGCCACGACAGATGCTGCGAACGTTGGCATGCATGTCGCTTCTGTTCCCGATCTGATCCACTCAAAAGCGGAAAGTATGTTGATCCAGGGGTATCAATATTTTAAGGTCTTCGACGACCGCAACGTCGAGTATGTCATCTCCACCCAGGGGTCTGATGAGGAAGATTACAAGTTCGGCAAGGTTGCCGCTTTCCAGATCCAGAGCCTGCTGGTCGCCTATAAGGAGCGGTTCGATAAGGACAACTTCATCAAGAACCTGCTGCTGGACAATATGCTTCTGGTCGACATCTACACCCGTGCCAAAAAGCTGCGGATCGAGAACAACGTACGCCGCCTGGTCTATCTGGTCGAGACCCACGCGGACAAGGATACGCATGCCTCGCTGATCGATGTCATGCACAACCTGTTCCCGGCCAAATCCCGCGACTATATCACCGCTGTGGATGAGAACAGCATCATCCTGGTCAAGGAAGTGCAGGATAACGATACGCAGGAAGCCTACGAGAAAACCGCCCGCAGCATCGCGGACACTCTGGGTACGGAAGTGCTCAGCAAGGTGCGCGTTTCCATGGGTTCCGTCGTTTCCGATCTGAAGGATATCTCCAAGTCCTACAAGGAAGCCAAGATGGCGCTGGATGTCGGCAAGATCTTCTATTCCGAAAAGAATGTGGTCAGCTACAACAGCCTGGGCATCGGCCGGCTCATCTATCAGCTGCCGCTGTCCCTCTGTAAGATGTACATCGAGGAGATCTTCCACAACATCAAGCTCAGCGACTTCGACGAGGAAACGCTCAACACCATCAGCAAGTTCTTCGAGAACAGCCTGAATGTTTCCGAGACGTCCCGCCAGCTGTACATCCACCGCAATACACTGGTCTACCGGCTGGATAAGCTGCAGAAGAATACGGGTCTGGACATCCGTGTTTTCGAAGACGCGATCACCTTCAAGATCGCACTTATGGTCGCCAAATACATGGAGTATATGGAGAAGAATGACTACTGATATAAACATAGCAAGCAGTCACAAAAACAACGGGGGTAATCAGTTTTGATAGAAATGAAACATGTGACCAAGGTCTACGATGAAAACGTCACCGGTGTCAGTGATCTGAACATCAAGATCGAAGACGGTGAGTTCGTATTCCTGGTTGGAGAAAGCGGCTCGGGTAAGAGTACGTTCATCAAGCTGCTCATGAAGGAGGTCGACCCGGACGAGGGTACCATTCTGATCGCCGGTAAGGACGTAACACATCTGAAACGCCGCAAGGTTGCGGAACTGCGCCGCAACATGGGCGTCGTCTTCCAGGACTACCGCCTGCTGCCCAAGAAAACGATCTACGAAAACGTCGCGTTCGCGCTGGAAGCCATCGAGGAATCCACCAAGCGTATGCGCCGGCTGGTGCCCAACGCACTTAGCCAGGTCGGACTTGCCCATAAGTCCAAGTTCATGCCGGATGAGGTATCCGGTGGTGAACAGCAGCGTACAGCCATCGCCCGCGCCATCGTCAACAATCCGCCGCTGGTGTTGGCGGACGAGCCGACAGGTAACCTGGACCCGAAGAACTCTCGGGAGATCATGCAGTTGTTCGAGCATATCAATTCCATGGGCACGACCGTCGTCATCGCGACGCACGACCAGGCCATCGTAGATGAAATGCGCAAGCGCGTCATCCATCTGGAGCATGGAGTCGTCGTTCGTGACACCCAGGAGGGAGGTTACAGCGATGAGAATTAGAACGATCAAAAACTGCATGAAGGATGGCGTACACAGCATCGTCCGTAACGGATTGATGTCCATCGCTTCCATCGGTACCATCTCCGCCTGTTTGTTCATTCTGGGCATTACCTATATTATCGTTATGAATGCACAGCAGTTTGTGCAGAACCTGGACTCTTCTCTGGGTATCGTAGCCTTCCTGCAGCCCGAGGTCGATGAGGCCGATGCGATCGCGTATGCGGCGGAACTGCAGGCGCGTGACGATGTCAAAAAAGCAACATATATCTCGCCGGAAGAGGCCTGGAATACCTTCAAGAACTCTTTGCAGGATGGCATCAACGGGGATCTGCTCCAGGAACTGGACAATGATAATCCGTTGAGCAACTCCGCCAACATCGAGATCTATATGGCCAATTCCAAGGCGCAGAAGGAACTGGTCAAGGAACTGCAGGCCAACAAGATGATCCGTCTGGTCCGGTATTCCAAGAAGGCGGCGGACCTCATGGGTTCCTTCTCCCGCTTTATCACATACGTGGGACTGGCACTGATGGTCGTGCTTATGCTGATCGCGGTCCTTTTGATCGCGAATACCATTGAACTGTCTGTCTACATCCGCAGACGTGAAATCAACATCATGAAGTATATCGGCGCGAAGGATTCGTTCATTCGTCTGCCGTTCGTTGTCGAGGGTATGCTCCTGGGATTCCTGGGCGTGTTCATCCCGTCAGCGGTCATATATTTCGGGTACCAGTACTTTGTCAAGATCGCTACCGAGAACTTTACAAGTATGAGCTACCTGATCAACTTTGTGGATATCAATACTTTAATGAAGGGACTGCTTCCGATCTTTATCGTACTGGGTGTTTTCGTCGGTATGATCGGTTCCCTGGTCTCGATCCGCAAACACCTGAAGGTCTGATATCCCTTATATCTTAGGAGGTAAGAATGCGTAGAAAGTGGATCGCTTTTGGTCTGGCTCTTATGCTGTCACTGCAGCCGACGTTTCTGTTTGCGTCGGAGGACGAGTCCCATCTGGAAGAGCTGGAAGAGCAGAAATCTGAAGTAGAAAGCAAAGAATCCGAGGCAGATGAAAAACTGTCCGAGACCCAGGCCCGTGTTGATGAATTCGTAGCAGCGCTGGAAGAACTGGATACCCAGATCAGCGATACGGAAAGTGCGATCCGGGAACTGGATGCTGAAATCGAAGAGAACCTGGCTCTTTTGGAACAGACCAAGCGGGAACTGGAGAACGCGAAAGATAACGAAGCTGTCTGGTACCAGAAATTAAAGCTTCGCATGAAAGCCGTTTATGAATCCGGCCAGATCAATTACCTGGAGATCCTTTTACAGGCAGGTTCCATGTCCGACCTGTTCAGCAAGGCGGAGTACACCCGTGATCTTGCGCAATATGATCAGGACATTCTCGAGAACCTGGCCGGCGCCCGGGAAGAGGTCACGACGAAGGAAATGGAAGTGACCCAGGAAGAGGCCATTCTGGAAGCCAACCGTGCCAAGGAAGAGGAGAAGCATCAGGAACTTCAGGAAGTCAAAGAGAAGAAAGAAAAGCAGCTGAAAAAGCTCGAGGAAGATCAGGAAGCTTTGGAGCTGTACATCGAACAGCTGCAGGAGCAGCGGGAAGAGCTGGCCGCGGAGATCACGGAAACAGCCGCCCGGATCGAGGAAGCGCGCCGAGCCGCTGAGGAAGCCGCGCGCAAGGCGGCCGAGGAAGAAGCCCGCAAGCAGCAGGAAGCGGAAGAAGCCGCACGTAAGGCAGCCGAAGAAGAAGCGCAGCAGGAAGCAGAAACACAGGACGAAGAGCCTGAGCAGGAGCCGGAGAATGATCCGGAACCTTCCGAGGAACCTGAGGATGAGCCTTATGAAGAACCCACCTATGAGGAGCCTTCTTCTGTCAGCCTGTCCTGGCCTGTGCCTGGCTACTATTCTCTGTCCTGCTACTTCGGTGAGGGAGGCCATCGCGGAATCGATATCCCGGCACCGTCCGGAACCGCGATCTGCGCATCTGCCGGAGGTACAGTCATCACAGCCGGATATAACGGAAGTTACGGTAACTACGTGGCGATCGCACATGGCAACGGCTACGTCACGCTGTATGCCCATGCCAGCGCCTTGAACTGCTCGTATGGTGACTATGTTGGTGCTGGACAGGTCATCGCTTATGTCGGCACCACTGGATACTCTACCGGTAACCACCTGCACTTCGAGGTGCAGATCGATGGCGGCCTGGCCAATCCGCTGAGCTACGTCGGATAAACCGTAAAGTAAAGCTAAACCTGACAACACCTGTCCGCAGGGGCAGGTGTTGTTTTTGCAATTGCAGGGTGCAATTGAACTCTGAACAGAAGTGAGGATGCTGGATCATGGAAGAGAAGAAATTCTGGAAGGGCTACATCTGCGGCTTCCTGAGTGTGGTGGCGATCATTGCCCTGATGGCAGTTATCAAACGGTTGACTCTGCCGGAAAGCCTTACGCTGGGGCAGGAGGCACAGGTCGTGCTGAAGCTGAACCAGATGTCATCTTTGATCGGTGCTCATTATCTGGATGAGGTGCAGACCGAGGACCTGTTGGAAGGGGCCTATGCCGGTTTTGCCAATGCGGTCGGTGATAAATATACCCGCTACTATACACGGGAAGAATACGAAGCGTATCTGCAGGACGCTTCCGGGACCTTCGCCGGCATCGGCGTAACGATCCAGTGGAACGAGGAAGCGCAGATGCTGGAGATCATCTCCGTGCAGGAAGAGGGGCCGGCGGAACGGGCCGGCATGCACGTGGGGGATCTGGTCTACAGTGTGGATGATGAGGTCATGAAAGGTACCTCGATGGATCTTGTCACGTCAAAGATCCGGGGCAAGGCCGGGACCGAGGTCAGGATCGGCGTGCTGCGGGATGGCAGCGCGGATCCCATCGTGCTGACCATCACCCGGGAGCTGATCGAAGAAAAGACCGTAAATTCCATCATGCTGGATGGCGGGATCGCCTATATCGAGGTCTCCGGTTTCAACGAGGTCACGGCCAAGCAGTTCAAAGAAACTGTGGAAAGCCTGAAAGAGCAGAAGATGCGCGGTCTGATCCTGGACCTGCGGGGCAACCCCGGCGGCCGGCTGAATTCGGTGGTGGATGTGGCGGATCAGATCCTGCCCGAGGGCCTGATCACCTACACGCTGACCAAGGACGGGCAGCGGGAAGAGTATACCTCTGACGGGGAGACGGTCCTGGACATCCCGATGGTCGTTCTGATCGATGAAAACACAGCCAGCGCCGCGGAGATCCTGTCCGGCGCGATCAAGGACCACGAGCGGGGCGTGCTGGTAGGCACCCAGACTTTTGGCAAGGGCATCGTCCAGACCACATACACACTTTCTGACGGCAGCGGTATCAAAGTGACTATGGCCAGGTACTATACACCGAACGGGGACTTCATCCACGGGGTGGGCATCGAGCCGGACCGGAAGGTCGAACTGCCAGAGGAAAAGCTTCTAGAAGAAGTGCGGGGCACGCAGGACGATACCCAGTATACCGCGGCGCTGCAGGAGATGCAGAAACTGCTCCAAGATTAAGTCTTGCCATTCTCAGGGAAATATTGTATAATCACAAAAGTTTGATAAAAGAGAATAACGAACAGGGGAATCAACGATTTAATGAGTTCTAAAAAAAGAAAGAAAACAGCCCATCAGCGCTTCCAGCGCAACAAGCGGATCGTACTCTCAGTCTTCAGCATTTTTATGGTATTGATCCTGGCAGCCGGTGGCCTTGCGGTCAAAGTTCTGGCGGACGTTGCTGATACCATGGGCCGTATGTACCAGGAAGTCAGTATCGTGGACATGCGCAATTCTTCCATCGAGGTCGAAGATCCGGTCGAGAAGGAACGCCCGAAACAGCCGGATCCGAAGGAAGACACCACCAAGGAAAGCCTGGTCTCCAACGCGAAGCCTATGGCACTGCTGCTGATCGGTACCGATACGGGTGACTTTGGCCGTACAGCGGTCAACGGTCTGTCCGATACCTTGATCTACGTGGTCCTGAACCCGAGTCAGCAGAAAATGTCCATCCTGAGTATCCCGCGTGACACGTACTGCGAGATCTATGGGACCGGCACCTACACCAAGATCAATGCAGCCTATTCCTACGGCGGAGCAGAACTGTGCATCAACACGGTGCAGAACCTGCTGCAGCTGCCGGTCGATGCATATGCCGTCGTCAATTTCGCTGGTTTCCAGAGCGTGATCGATGCCATCGGTGGTGTCACGGTCAACAATTCTTTCACCTTCTCCTGGGATGGTTATACGTTCCCGGAGGGCACTGTCACACTGAACGGTGCTGAGGCTCTGGCCTTCTGCCGCATGCGTAAGAACGACCCCGAGGGTGACTTCGGTCGCAGCCGCAGACAGCGTGATGTCATCGTCGCAGCCGCCAAGAAGGCTTCGACCCTGGCTGGCGCTCTGAACTATCAGGAACTTCTGAACGCGGTCGCTGACAACGTTCTGACCAATATCGACATGAGCATGGCCATGGATATGGTATCCCAGTACAGCTCCTGCCTGAACAACGTCCATAATTTTGACACACTGGTCGGTTATGGATTCAGTGACAATGGTTGGTATTACCGCCTCGATGAGGATAATCTGGCCAATGTACGGGCAGAACTGCGCGAGGAACTGGAATTAGACTAAAAACGGGAAGCGAGAACGGCAACGTCCTCGCTCTCTTTACATTTTCAAGCAAAATGCAGCAGCCGGAAAGGAGCCGCAAATGGATGAAAAAACGAACCGGGTCGTACAGGCGTTAAAAGAACTGTATCCTGAAGCACATTGTGAACTTGATTTCAACACACCCTTGGAGATCCTGGTCGCCACCGTTCTGTCCGCGCAGACTACAGACAAGCAGGTCAACAAGGTGACCCGGGTCCTGTTTGCGGACTGCCGCACGCTGGATAATTATTTAAAGCTCACGCCGGACCAGATCCGCGGGTACATCCATACGCTGGGCTTCTACAATAACAAGGCCGACAACCTGTACAAACTGTTCCGTCAGCTGGCAGACAAGTTCCATGGAGAGGTCCCTTCGACCCGGGAGGAGCTGACAAGTCTGGCCGGTGTCGGCAGGAAGACGGCCAATGTCGTCCTTTCCAACGCCTTCGGAGAGCCTGCGATCGCGGTCGACACCCATGTGTTCCGTGTGGCGAACCGTATCGGTCTGACACATGCCAAGAATGTGGAGGATACGGAAAAGCAGCTGATGGAAGCACTGGACAAGGAGGACTGGAGCCTGATGCATCATGTGCTGATCTTCCACGGACGCTACTGCTGCCATGCGCGCAAGCCGGAGTGCGAACGCTGTCCGGTCCGTGCGGACTGTGAATTTGACAGGGCAGTCATTGCATGAAGCAGGGAATTGTGATACAATCCAAATAAATTATCTGATCACGCAGGAGGTTGCATATGGATTCGGTCTATCTGGAACAAATGGTCAAGCGGGAACGTGTCCCCATGGATTGGGTGAAGCGTATCGGACTTGTTCTGATTCTTCTGATCGTTAATTTTTTAGTGCTCAACTTTTTCTCGGCCGCCTTTCCGATCCTGCTGGCGTTGTCTGCCTGGGGCGGGATGATCGTATGGCGGCGGATCGATAAGGAATATGAATATATCTACACCGATGGCCTGCTGGACGTGGACTGCATCTATCACGCCAGCACCCGCAAATCCATGATCTCCCTGGACTGCCGGGAGTTCGAGCTCATCGCGCCGGCATCGGATACGCGCTATCAGTCGGTCTTCAACAAGAGCTACAACAAGGTTCTGGACGCAGGCCGCGGCGGGATCCGGGAAAACACCTATATCGCCATCTGCACGCGAGAAAACAACACTTTGAAAATGCTTTTTGAGCCCAATGAAAGAATGCTGGAGGCCATGAAGCATTATATTCCGCGGACGCTGGTCGTTGCAGGAGAGAACAGACGATGAATCGGGAGACTCTGGAAACACTTCTGGAACGGACTCGGGCTGAAGTGCTGGAGACAGGCCAATACTTGCGGGAACATACTTTGTCCCGGGTGGAGACCAAGACCGGCCACGCGAATTTCGTGACGGACATGGATCTGGAGATCCAGCGGCAGCTGACAGAACGGCTGTCCAAGGTCTTGCCAGAGGCGGTGGTCGTCGCGGAAGAGCAGGACCGGCATCCGGAAGCGGAGCTTTGCTGGATCATCGATCCCATCGACGGGACCACGAATTATATTACGGGGTTCCGTTTTTCCTGTATTTCCGTGGCTTTGGTCCAGGACGATGTAAGCATCCTGGGTGTGGTCTACGATCCTTATTCTGACGAAATGTATTATGCGGCGCAAGGGTTAGGCGCTTTCTGCAATGGCAAAAGGATCTCGCCGTCTGAAAGACCGGCCGAACGGGCACTGGTCGCGCTGGGCACCTCGCCCTATCATACGGAGCTTGCGGACAAGACATTCCGGGCGGCGCGCCAGGCTTTCGAAGCCTGTGCGGACCTCAGACGTTCCGGCTCCGCGGCGCTGGATCTTTGCTATGTGGCCTGCGGCCGGATCGATGGATACTTCGAGTATATCCTCCAGCCCTGGGATTATGCGGCAGGTTCCTGCATCGTGCGGGAGGCGGGCGCCCGGGTCGAGGGCATAGAAAAAGGGTGGACATGTGCCCACCCCGTAGGGATCATTGCGGCGCAGAAAGGCTTATGGCCCCTGCTTTACAACATCGTTTCCACCAACTGATTCATATCATAGGATCCGGGTGCCTGCGTTACCAGGAAACGGGCCGCGCTGATGGCGCCCGCGGCGAACACGTCCCGGGAAAGCGCGGTATGCTTCAGCTCGATCATTTCATCCTGACCGGCGAAGAGGATCGTGTGTTCACCCACGATGGTCCCGCCACGCACGGCGCTCATGCCGATGGTGTGCGGATCTCTGGCGGCACGGCGGTCCATACGACCCATATCCATCGTATACGTATCGCCTAATTCCTGGATCATGGCTTCGCCCAGCATCAGGGCCGTACCACTGGGTGCGTCCAGTTTGCGCCGGTGGTGCCGTTCTTCGATCTCGATATCAAAACCGGCATCCGCAAGGATCCGGCAGGCTTTTCTGGCCAGGACGGTCAGCAGGTTGATACCCAGAGACATGTTGGCGGAGAAGAAGACCGGGATCGTCTCGGCCGCCGCACGGATCTTGTCCTTCTGTGCATCTGAAAGGCCTGTGGTGCACAGGACCAATGGCTTCTTTAAAGAAACACAGGCATCCAGCAGCTCATCGACTGCGGCTGCTGTGGAAAAATCGATCACCGCGTCGAAGGGCACTGTGCATTCGGAAAAGCTGGAAAAAACCGGGAATCCCGGGTCCTGCGCGGGCTTGCGTACATCGATCCCGCAGGCAATGGTCAGATCTTCCGAGGACTGGACCAGACGGGCAACGACCTGCCCCATGTGTCCGGAACAACCATGAATCGCTATAGAAATCATCATATCAACCTCCCGTTTTCGTATGGCAGTATACTATCATGCGAAAGCGGCGTCTGTCAATCTTTAGAGAAATAAGGGGGAGAAAACATCATGAGAAAACTGAAAACAGTCATTCTGGCGGCCGGTATGGGTACGCGTATGAAATCCGATATTCCCAAGTGTCTCCATGAGATCCTGGGCCATCCGATGCTGTACTATGTGATCGAAGCCGCGCGTACCTGCGGTTCCGACGAGATCTGCGTCGTGATCGGGCATAAGGGAGACCTGGTACGTAAAGCTTTCGAAGACCAGAAGGATATCACCTTCGTGGTGCAGGCAGAGCAGAAGGGCACAGGCCATGCCGTGATGATGGCGCAGGACTTCATTGGAGAAGAGGACTGCGATGTCATGATCCTGTTCGGTGATACGCCGCTGGTCCGGGGTTCTGTGCTGCAGGAGATGCGGCATGCGCATGAGAAGCAGCGCAACGCGGTCACGGTCCTGTCCGCCTTCCTCGAGGATCCGACCGGATATGGCCGCATCCTGCGGGATGACCAGAACCGGTTCCAAGGCAGTGTCGAGCATAAGGACGCCAGCGTGGATGAACTGAAGATCCACGAGGTCAACTCCGGGATCTACTGCTTCCGCAATGAGGCGCTGCGCTATTCTCTCAAGCGGATCAACAACCATAACCGACAGGGCGAATACTATCTGCCGGACACCATCAAGATCCTGCTGGACAATGATGAGAAAGCAGAGGCGCTGATGACCCGGGATACCTCCGTGGTCAAGGGTGTCAACAACCGTCAGCAGCTTCTGGAGTCGCAGATGATCCTGAAGCACCGCATCAACCGCGGACATATGGAAGAGGGCGTCTCCATCATGGACGAATACAGTATCCTCATCTCGCCGGAGGCGGAGATCGGCCGTGATACCCGCATCATGCCGGGCACGGTGATCGAAGGTCATACGGTCATTGGCAGCCGCTGCATCGTGGGGCCGAATGCCCATCTGATCGACGCGACGCTGGGAGACCGGGTGCAGATCGCTTCTTCCACCGTACAGAACGCAACGGTCGCGGACGACACTATAGTCCCGCCGTATCAGTGGATCAAAGAATAATAAAATGCCGCATCGCGGCAGAAAGGTAACGTATGTATATTATTGCCGGACTCGGCAACCCGGGAACCAAGTATAAGGGCACGCGCCACAATGTCGGATTTGAAGCAGTCAAAGCGATCAGCAGGGAACACCTGCCAGGCCATGCCCGGAAGAAATTCGAAGCCCGGATCCTGAACGGGCGCATCGCAGGAGAAGAAGTCCTGCTGATGCGTCCGCAGACATTTATGAACAACAGTGGCATCGCGGTGCGCCAGGCGGCTGATTTTTACAAAGTCCCGGCGGACCACATCCTGATCATCTACGATGACATCGCACTGCCATTAGGGTCGCTCAGACTGCGCAAAAGCGGGTCCGCAGGCGGCCACAATGGTGTAAAAAGCATCATCGCACATCTGGGTACGCAGGATTTCCCCAGGATCCGGATCGGTGTCGGCGGCAACAAGAACACCGACCTGATCGATTATGTCCTGGGTGATTTTTCCAAGGCGGACAAGCCTGTGATCCAGGAAGCCATCGAGCGGGCGGCCGAAGCGGCTGTCTGCGTATTATCCAACGGTATGGATACCGCCATGAACCGCTATAACGGCTCCACCGCCAAAGGAAACGACTGATGAAAGGAATCTACGAACCGATCCACAGCCTTTCTTCTTACAAGACTCTGCGGACACGGGTCGCGCGTAAGGAAGCGGTCCTGGTCTCCGGCATCGGCGACAGTGTGCAGAACCACATCAGTGCCGCCCTGACGGAGGACCGTAAGGGGATCACCGTCATCCTGACGCCCAATGATATAAAAGCGCAGGCCGTCTACGAAGACATGCGCTTTTATTTTCCGGGTGAGACCTACCTGTTCCCCGCGAAGGATCCGCTGTTCTACAGTGCGGATACCCACGGGTCCATGATCGAAGAAAGCCGTGTCAAAGTCCTGAAAGCGCTCCTTGAGTACAAGGTGCGCGTTCTTGTGATGTCCATAGAAGCCCTGTATGACCGGATGGTCCCGGAAGAAGTCTTCCGGCAGTATATCCTGCATCGCCGGCTGGGCGGCCGTCTGAAGCAGGAGCAGGTGATAGAGCAGCTGGTGCGCATGGGCTATGAGCGCCTTTCCCAGGTGGAGCATGCGGGCCAGTTCGCGGTCCGAGGCGGGATCATCGATATTTTCCCGCTGACGGACGATACAGCCCTGCGCATCGAGCTTTGGGATGATGAGATCGACTCCATCCGCGTGCTGGACGTGGAAACGCAGCGTTCCCTGCATCGTCTGGAGGACTTTACTGTATATCCCGCCGCGGAGATCCTTTTGGATCCTGAGACGGAGAAGAAGGGCCTGGAGAAGATCCGTTCCGAAGCCCGTGCCACATCCAAGAAGCTGCGTAAAGAAGGCCTGGAGGAAGAGGCGGACCGCGTTTTCGAGATCCATATGCAGTACGCGGAACGTCTGGAGAACGGCCGGTACCGCGGTCTGGAGCCCTACATCCCCCTGTTCTACGGGGATGAGGCAGCCTGCATCCTGGACTACCTGCCGGATGATACGCTGCTGATCCTGGAAGAGCCGGGCCGCATCCGGGAGAAGACCCGGGTGCTGGAAGAGGAACTGAACAACAGTGTCCGCGGCCGTATGGAGAAGGGCTATCTTCTGCCTTCGCAGATGGACATGTTTCCCCGGTTCCCGGAGGTGGAGGCACGGATGGCCCCCTTCGGCCGGGTCAGTCTGTGCAGTCTGCTGGCCAGCAACCAAGCCGCCTTCCCGGTCAAGGAGATCCTGACGATCACCTCCCGGTCGGTCAACCTGGTCACCAGCAATGAGCAGATGCTCCTGGATGAGCTCAGGACCTACAACCGGCTGGGCTACCGGACACTCTTGCTGGCGGAAAGCGGGACCCGTGCAAGACGTCTGCTTTCCCGCCTGATCGAGGAAGACATAGCGGCCTACGAGTATAAAGATACCGAAGACGGGCCTGCGGTGGGCAGCATCGGCGTTGCCAAAGGCGGCCTGACCCAGGGCTTCGTCTACACCGAGATCGGTTTTGCGGTGATCGCCCAGAAGGAACTGGCCCGCGGCAAGGGCCAGAGCAAAAAGCGCCGCAAACGCTTCAAAGGCGGCCAGCAGATCAAAAGCTTCGGTGAACTGACTGTTGGTGACTACGTCGTACACGAGAACCATGGCGTAGGTATCTATCATGGTATCGTACAGATGGACACCGACACCAGCAAGCGGGATTATTTCAAGATCGTATATAAGGACGGCGGGGTCCTGTATGTGCCCACGACGTCATTGGATATGCTGCAGCGGTATGCCGGCGGCGAGGACGCCAAGCCTAAGCTCAACAAGCTGGGCGGCAACGAATGGACCCGGACGAAACGCAAGGTCCGGGAGGGCGTCGCCAAACTGGCGGAGGATCTGGTCAAGCTGTATGCGGAACGTGAGGAGAAGAAGGGCTTTGTCTATTCTCCGGACACGGTCTGGCAGCAGGAATTCGAGGAGATGTTCCCCTTCGAGGAAACGGCAGACCAGCTGAGTGCCATCGAGGATATCAAGCACGATATGGAGACGGGCCGGATCATGGACCGCCTCGTCTGCGGCGATGTCGGCTTCGGCAAGACCGAAGTGGCCATCCGGGCGGCTTTTAAGGCGGTCCAGGATGGAAAGCAGGTTGCCTATCTGGCGCCGACCACCATTCTTGCGCAGCAGCATTATAATACCTTCTCCAGCCGTATGCGGGACTATCCCGTGCGGGTGGAGCTGTTGTCGCGCTTCCGCTCCAAGAAGGAGATCGAGGAAGCACTGAAAGAGACCCGGCGCGGTGCCGTGGACATCCTGATCGGCACCCACAGGCTTTTGTCTGCGGATGTGACCTTCAAGGACTTAGGCCTGCTGATCGTCGATGAGGAGCAGCGCTTCGGCGTGTCCCACAAGGAAAAGATCAAGGCCCTGAAGAAGGATGTGGACGTCCTTACCCTGACCGCAACACCCATCCCGCGGACCCTGCACATGAGCCTCAACGGGATCCGGGACATGAGCGTACTGGAAGAACCGCCGCTGGAGCGCCAGCCGATCCAGACCTTCGTCATGGAAGAGGAGGACGAGCTGGTGCGTGAGGCCATCTATCGTGAAATCGGCCGGGGCGGACAGGTCTTCTTCCTGCACAACCGGGTGCAGAATATCGATGAAACCGCAGTCCACGTGCAGACGCTGGTGCCGGAGGCGCGGGTCGCCTTCGCCCATGGCCAGATGTCCGAACGGGAACTGGAAAGCGTGATGATGCGCTTCGTCGAGGGTGAGATCGATGTGCTGGTCTGCACCACGATCATTGAGACCGGTATGGATATTTCCAATGTCAATACGATCCTGATCGAGAACGCGGACACCATGGGCCTGGCCCAGCTGTACCAGCTGCGTGGCCGTGTCGGCCGGTCCAATCGAGTGGCCTACGCCTATTTCCTGTACCGCAAGGGCAAAGTGCTGCAGGAAGTGGCCCAGAAGCGTCTGGAAGCGGTCGGTGAATTCACAGAGTTCGGCTCTGGCTTCAAGATCGCCATGCGCGACTTGGAGATCCGTGGCGCGGGCAACGTCCTGGGTCCGGAACAGCACGGACATATGGGCGCTGTAGGCTATGACCTGTACTGCAAGCTCTTGGAGCAGGCGATGGCCGACGCCCGGGGCGAAGTCCCGGAGGAGACCTTCGAGACCACGGTCACGATCAATCTGGATGCCTTCATTCCGTCCACCTATATCGCCAATGAGCAGCAGAAGCTGGAGGTCTATAAGAAAATCGCCCAGATCCAGACAGAAGAAGATTATCTGGATATGATGGAGGAACTGATCGACCGCTACTCTGATCCGCCGAAAAGCGTTCAGAACCTGGTCACGGTCTCCTATATCAAGGCGTTGGGCAACCGTCTGGGCGCCGATGCCATCGACTTGAAGGGACAGTTGCTGACGCTGAGCCTCCGGGATCAGACCCCGCTGGATCCGCAGCTGCTGACCCAGTATCTGATCCAGCACGCGAAGCAGGTCCGCATGCAGACCTCGGTGAAAGGAACCAAGATCATGATCCGCATCGAACCGGTCAAGAAAGAGTCCATCCTTCTGGACCGTATCGTCAAAGCATTGAAGGATATGCAGCCTCTGGTCAAGGAGGCCCATGAGTAAGAAGATCCTCTGGGGATGCCTGCTCTACCTGCTTTGCATCATCGGCCTGACCGCATGCAGAGATCAGCAGCCCACAGAGGAGCAAACAGTCCTGATGACGATCGATGGAACGTCTGTCGATCAGAAAGAAGGCCGTCTGTACCTGGAACTGATCCGTAGAAGCTATGAGCGCCGCGGCGGGACCGAGATCTGGTCCATGTCGCTGCATGGACGGGACAGTTCCAAAACGGCGGAGCAGAACGCCCTGGATTCTTTGATCCGGACCAAGATCATGGCCCGGGAGTATGATCAGGAGCGTCTGACGGCGCAGGATCTGCGCAATATCGAACTGAGCATCCCTCAGATGATCGATGAGATCGGAACCGACCATCTGGAGGAGCTGGGCATCTCGGAGAAGGAGCTGCACGCCTATATGGAGGAAAGCTATCGTGCTTTCCAGTATGAGCGTTCCATGACCTTCCTGCCCGGCAGCATGGAGGAAAGTCTGAACGAGGAAGTGGAGAACCGCTTCATCGCCTACGCGGTCGCGGATCAGGATACCTATCTGCAAAAGGTCCGCATGGACTGGATCATGCTGTACACCGGAGAGTGGATCGAGGGCAACTGGGTCAGCTATCCGGCTTCCCAGAAGCAGGAGAAACAAAAGAAGGCCGAGGATGCCCTGGCCAGACTGGAAGAAGGGGGCTCCTTCGCCCTGACGCGCAATCTGTTCAACGAGGAGGACGTTGCCGCGGAGAACCCGGTGCTGACGGCCGGCGTCGTACAGTCCGAGTGGGACGGCATCTTCTACCAGGGCCAGATCGATGAGGACGCGGCCCAGACGATCTTCAAGACGCCTGCTGGAGAAACGACCGGCATCATCGAGACGCCTTACGGATACATGATCGTATACGTGGACAGCTTCAGCCCTGCGGGATACGCGGACCGCATCGAGTATAATGAGCAATTAAAAAGGGCCCGGGAAGCATACCGGACCCAATTGATGCAGACACTGAGCGAAGAGCAGCGGGAGGCGGAATATGACCGTCTGCTGCAGGACGCCGAAGTGATCATTAATGATGAAGTCTGGAACCGCGTACTGGAAGCGGCAGATTAATCCAGAGGATACTGATCCAGGTGCTCCATCAGCTCGTCGAGCGTTGTAAAGGCCAGACCTGTGACGGTATCGGCGCAGCCATAATAGATGGCGATGCGGCCGGTGGCTCCATCGGTCAAAGTGGCGCAGGGGAAGGTGACGTTCGGCACATCGCCGGTCAATTCGTAGCTTTCCTCCGGACCCATGATGTAATACCGGGAGCGCTTCAGCACCTTCCAGGGCTGATCCTTATCCAGCAGGGCTACGCCGAAACGGTACACATAGCCGTTGCAGCTCGTCAGAACACCATGATAGATCAAAAGCCAGCCTTCATCGGTCTCGATGGGGCAGGGACCCGGACCGATCTTGGTGGACTGCCAGCCGCCGCGGGTACCGAAAACGAAACGATGCTTGCCCCAGTAGGTCATGTCCGGACTCTCGGAATAGAACATATCGCCGAAGGGAGTATGTCCGGTGTCGGAGGGACGGGAGAGCATGGCATAATTTCCGTTGATCTTGCGGGGGAAGAGCACGCCATTGCGGTTGTAGGGCAGGAAAGCATTCTCCAACTGGTAGAAGGTCTTGAAATCAAAAGTATAGCCCAGGCCGATCGTCGGGCCGTGGTACCCATTGCACCAGGAAACGTAGAACCGGTCCTCGATCCAAAGCACACGCGGATCATAGCGGTACTCCAGCCGGGTGACTTCCGGATCCTCACCGACGAAGGTGATGGGTTCGTGGTTGATATCCCAGTGGATGCCGTCTACAGAAAAACCGGCGAAGATATTCATGGAGACTTCCCGGTCATCGCAGCGGAATACACCGGCGTATTTATAATCTGTCCCTTCTGTGACAAAGGGGACAACAGCACTGTTGAAGACACTGTTGGAAGTAGGGATCGCGTCCCGGGGAATGATGGGGTTGCCGCTGTAGCGCCAGACAGGCTTGGTATAACCGGCGGGCTTTTCCTCCCAGGGCATATCCGGGAAAGCAGGAGTCAGAAGCTTGGACATTTGAAAACACCTCCGTTTGAAAATATTACTTGTCCCTATTTTAACAGACTTTATAATGGCTGACAATCCTTTAAAAAAGCTACTGAAAATACGTGTTTTCATAAAAATCTGCTTGACAAAACAGGCGGAAAAGATTATATATATATAGTGCGCAACAAAATAAGACTATCAAAAACAGGAATATAGAATGGATAGTCCCTAAAACATTTTTAAGGAGGAACTATAATGAATAAGGCACAGTTAGTTGCAGCCGTTGCCGAGAAGGCAGCACTTTCCAAGAAGGATGCAGAAAAGGCTCTGAAGGCTTTTGAGGAGATCGTTACTGAAGAACTGCTCAAGGGTGAGAAGGTTCAGCTGGTTGGTTTCGGTACGTTCGAAGTTGCTGAGCGTCCGGCTCGTCAGGGTATCAACCCCCAGACCAAGGAAACCATCGAGATCGCTGCTTCCAAGTCTCCGCGCTTCAAGGCTGGCAAGGCTCTGAAAGACGCTGTCAACGCGTAAGCGATTCATTTACTATAAGAGCTGGCCTCCGGTATATCCGGAGGCTTTACTTATCACTAAAGTTTCAGGAGGATCCTATGCGGCTGGATAAATATCTGAAAGTCTCCCGGTTGATCAAGCGGCGCACCGTTGCCAACGAGGCCTGTGACGCGGGCCGTGTCCTGGTCAATGGCAAGGTGGCCAAAGCCGGTACTGCTGTCAAAGAGGGCGACGAGATCGAGCTCATGTTCGGAACCCGTACCATCAAAGTGCGCGTCCTTGCGGTCGCGGAGACGGTCCGGAAGGAAGATGCGGCCCTGATGTACGAAATGGTTTAAAAATTCACAAAACTATTGACGCAGACGCAAAAATACGATAAAATCAAGCTTACATAGATATATATACAAAAAAGGTGAGCAAAAATGAGCAAAAACAAGAAAAGTGAACGTTTCTTGAATACGTTTACTATATCCATCGTATTCTTATGTCTGGTAGCAGCCTTCGTTCTGGGGTGTGTTTCCAAGAATAAAGAGTTAAAGGCAGATGCCGGCGCTTTGGATCAGCAGATCACCGCTCTTGAGCAGCAGCTCGAGGACGAAAAAATGAAGGCGCTGGAAAGCCAGGTGCAGCAGCGGTATTACGAATCCGACGGTTACAAAGAGACAGTCGCGCGCAATACCTTCAATCTCATCCGTGCGGGCGAGCGCCTGTACATCATTCAATAATGGAACTCAAGTGGTGCTGAGAATCAACTGTCAGTACCACTTTTTGTATATGCCGCGGCAAAGGAGGTGTGCTCTTTGGTCCCGGAGATCCTTACATATATGCGGGAACAGCACATGTTCCAGCCCGCAGAGCGCATCACGGTCGCCCTTTCCGGCGGTGCTGATTCGGTCTGCCTGTTCCATCTGCTGCGCCAGATCGAAGAAGTACAGCTTTCCGCCATCCATGTACACCATGGGATCCGTGCAACGGCGGACCGGGACGAGGCCTTCGTCCGGAACTTGTGCCAGACGTACCAGGTGCCTCTGACCGTCTGCCATGTGCATGTGCCGGAGGAGGCTGCCCGCAGAAAAGCCGGCCTGGAGGAAACGGCCCGCAGCCTGCGTTATGAAGCTTTCGAGGCGCTCGATACGGATCATATCGCGCTGGCCCATCACAGCATGGACCAGGCGGAGACCATGCTGCTGCATCTGTGCCGCGGTGCTGGCCTTAACGGTCTTAGCGGCATGCTGCCGGTCCGGGGGCGGTATATCCGGCCCCTGCTTAAGACAGAGCCGGAGCAGATCCGGGCATATCTTACGGAGCATGGCTATAC
>CADBPG010000022.1 GCA_902796435.1 uncultured Eubacteriales bacterium
GTGATGGGCATGGACATGCCCTGGTGCTACCGCAACAAGGAACAGTTTCCGGTGGGCAGGGACAAAAACGGAAAGATCATCACCGGCTTTTACGCCGGGCGGACCCACAGCATCATCGATACGTCGGACTGCATGCTGTCCGTTCCGGTGTGCGAAAGCGTGCTGCTGCGCTTCAAGGCCTGGATGGAGCAGTACGGGATCGAACCCTACAACGAGGAGACCGGCACCGGCCTGGTGCGCCACGTGCTGATCCGCAGCTCCCGCCACTTCGGTTCCTCCATGGTATGCCCCGTCATCAACGGGGAAGAACTGCCTCACGCGGAAGAACTGGTGGCAATGCTCACCGCGGATCCGCAGGTGATCTCCGTCTGCTACAACGTCAACACCAGCCGGGGCAATGTGATCCTGGGGGAAAAGGTAGTGCCGCTGTACGGCCAGCCCTGCATCATCGACAAGATCCAGGACCGCCTGTTTAAGATCTCGCCGCTGTCCTTCTACCAGGTCAACCCCACCCAGACGGAGCGGCTGTACGCCACCGTGCGGGAATTCTGCGGGCTCACCGGCAACGAGATCTTGTGGGACCTGTACTGCGGCATCGGCACCATCACCCTGTACCTTTGCGGCGGCGTGAAGCAGGCCTACGGCGTGGAGATCGTCCCCGCTGCCATCGAGGACGCGAAGATGAACGCACAGATCAACGGCTGCAAAAACGTGGAATTCATCTGCGGCAAGGCAGAGGAAGTGCTGCCGGAATGGTACGCAAAGGAAGCGGCCGAAGGCCGTGCCGCCGCCGCGGATATCATGATCGTGGACCCGCCCCGCAAGGGCTGCGATGCCGCGCTGCTCAACACCATGCTGCAGATGGCCCCGGAGCGCATCATCTACGTCTCCTGCGATTCCGCCACCCTGGCCCGGGACTTAAAGATCCTGTGCGACGGCGGCTACGCGGTACAGGCTGTCCAGCCTGTGGATATGTTCCCCCAGACGGTACATGTCGAGACGGTTGTCCAACTTTCCAAGGGAAACTTATCGAGCGAGAAGATCCGCGTGGAATTCAATCTGGAAGATATGGATATGTCCGGGTTCCGGCAGGGAGCTACATACGAAGAGATTCAAGAGTGGGTGCAGGAGAAGTACGGCTTACATGTGACGCACTTGAATATCGCACAGGTAAAGCGTAAGCATGGAATCATCGAACGGGAGAATTATAATAAGCCGAAATCAAAGGATACCAGGCAACCAGGATGCCCGGCGGATAAAGAGAAAGCCATTGAAGATGCACTCCGATATTTTCAGATGATCTGACAGAGGGTAGTCGATAGAGTGACTGTTCTGCATAAGAGAACCAACATAGAACACGCCGGTGCCTTTTCGGACACCGGCGCTGGTTTTATTCTGCGTTATCGCTTTCCCATTTTGATACTGCGTTCAGTATCCGCTCGTCTTTCAGAGGAGTATAGTAGGGGTCTTCCACCATATTTACGAGCCCCTGCTTTGACAGGATGTTTATCGCAAGCCCCTCGAAAAGATCCCCAGCCTCATCCCAGTACTTGTCCATATCTACTTTGTAGTAGAGATAGCTGATAAATTCAATGGGATCATCAATCGGTCTGTCTGCGGCCTCATAGTAGATATAGAGGTTTACGAAATTGATGACGTCTTTCGGTGAAGGACAATTCGAATGAAGATGCTTCACCCAGACAGGATAAATGTCCTCCCAGGCGTAGTTCTCAAACAACTCCCAGGACGTTTTCAAATGGTCCTCATGATCTTCAGGATCGAAATCGTCATCGGTAAAGGAGCAGTTAAACAGATAATCCGTGTACTCTTCTATAGATTTCATTGTTATCATTTTCCTTTCTTCTTCTTAAAGAGCGTAGATGGAAGTTTTCCGAAGGCCTCGTCTGCCACTTGCATGGATTTTGCATTCGGCTTGTAATGACCGCTCTGGTTATCGTAAGAGGCAATTTTGCCGCCCTGAATATGTACGATTCCTGCCATCTGTACTTGCGGATCTTTTCCGCCGATCAATGTGGGGTGCGGCGTCGGAGCGCCGTCTTTGCCATTCCCATTTCTTTTGCCGAGAATGATATTCCCGTCCAGGTCAATGACATACGGCATATCTATGTTTGTATGTTTGTTACCGATATAATTGCCGTTGATCATATCGTTAATATTCTGGGCGGTTGGATTCTTGTCATAATGCCCATCATGGTAGGTGCCATTTTTGATGTCCTGCTCGTGCATGCTCTTTTCAACATGATACGAAGGGGCATAAGGCTGAGATCCGCTTCCGCCGCCATAGCTGCCACCAGCTCCGCTTCCCATTACCGATCACCCCCTTTTACACGGGTGATCCAGTCCGGGTATGCAACGAACTGTGCTGAGCTCAGATATGGACCAAAGACCTTCTTGTTCATGGAACCGTAGACTAGAACGATTTCCGGCTCCAATGTTTCCATCATAGCAGCCAGCCCGGCTTCAAAATGATACTTATCGTCGCGGGTCTTAAAGCACCCATAGGTGCCGATGGCAACGATGCTGTGTTTTTCGACTCCGAGAAAAGCGACTCTCTCCGGCAGAAGCTGTGTGGTATATGTAAGTTCATTCCCCCATCGGATCTGAGGGATCACATAAGCCCCGTTGTTTTGAAAATAGAAGCCTATTGTCCTGTTGCGATAAACATTGGAGATCTGTACCGCAAGCGGAGCGTTCCTGTAGAGAGAGCAATCCGGAGAGATGAACAGCCTTGCCTTTTCAGGTGTTATAAGAATCGTCTGTCGGAACTCTTCCAGATAATCCTCAGGAGAGATCAACACGTCTGAGAACTCATTGTCCATTTCATAGAAGCCGACAGCGATATTGTTGCCTTCGACCCGGTTCCTCTTCGTAAACGGGACAATGTCAGACGGGATAATGTACTTGTCAGGTCTGCGAATAATCGGGATGCCAAGATAACCGTCGAAATCCGCACCGCATACAAGTTCTGGATTCATACCATCGTCAATGATGGCTTTTCTTTTACGCGCGTTCATTATAGCATAATCCTCCGTAAAATTGGTTTTGAAAATGTGAATATTTGACCATGATCTGGTACCTCCAATAAAAATGCCGCCTGAACGTTTGCAGACCGGCCCCATAATCATGGGATGGGTTCTGCAATTTAGCACGTCCAGGCGGCTTATTTGCAAGTAGACGGTATTTTGCTGTGTCGTTCAGATCATGGTGGTCGGGGATGGCCTATCGTGATTCTGATATCCGTTTTCCTGGCGGGGCATTTTTGAAGCACCGTCAGTGGAGCCTTGATCTCTTCTGCCAGTTTAATGACGAAACACTGTTTCCCAATTGGGCATTTTTCAGGACATCGGTATGTATATCCCAGCTTATTCATAAGCGCCTCCATTAATGTTAGACGTTCGCTGTTTTCTAACACCATGCTTTTATTTTTGGGAGTGCAGGCATGCACTCCCTATTTCTTACTACGGTTATATGTATGGGTTGAACTCTTCTTCCAGTATTCCCAAGGTCTGTAATCGGAAGACCATCGGTGAATAGTTCACGCCGAACCGGGATCCGAGCTCCCGGATATCATCTTTGATCCCATAACCAAAAGGTATAGGATCGCCCCGGTAATGAAGAATCCGCCGAGCACCATATTCAACTGCTTCACTGGGCATCAGAAATGCGGCAGCAGCATAGTTGGCCTGATGTTCGATCCAGAAGAGGGCGTCCTTCTTGCTTGTCTGCTTTTGTCCGTATCCGGAGAAGGATCGGGACATATGGCCGCTGTGTTTGAACGACGCCTGGTGTCGGGCATGATGAAAGCACTCGTGGATTACAGTGAAGTTTTCGGAGAAGTTATCCTGTTCCTTTGAACTCTCATTCAGATCCCTGTCAATGATGATCGTACCGCCGTAAAACAGTTTTTCCAAAGGCATCATTCCCTCTACATACGGATTACCTGGCCAGACATATAGGGTTCCATCACGAAAGATCGTAGCGCCGAGATATGTCCGGTCAGGCGACAAGTATTCAAAGGCGAGCCTGGCGTCAAGCAGATCGACAATGTCATAAACATCGATCTGAGAAGGCTGCTTCAGCCTGGCGGCGTCATAACGTCTGTTAAGGCCGTCGGCAAGCTGTTCAAGCTGATCGTTGGAATAACGGTGGTAAATCAATGGCGTTCTCCTTAGTTCTTTTTACTCTCCTCCAGGATCCGGATGATCTGTTCCCACTCTTTTTCACCGGCTCCGGAATCCCGCGCAAGGCGAAGCGCGACACGGGACTTGTCCTGCGCCATGATGTAGTCGGCGATATCCGGTGATACGGAGTTCTTTTTGTTTCCTGCAGCCAGGTCGAAGAGGTAATCCGTTTCTTCCTGGGTTAAATGCAGAGCTTCTGCGATCAGATAGATCTTTTCTTTTTCGGGCGGATAGCGGTGATCGTTTTCAATATCGCTCATATATGCAGGGGCGATGCCCAGTATCTCTGCGAGCTTACGCAGATTCACTTTTGCAGCCAGCCGCTTCTCCCTGACATAACTGCCGAATGTTCTTCCTTCCTCCATCTTGGGTGCTCCTTTCCTCCTTGAGTTAGGCATATGCGTGTTCGCAACTTTCTAACACACGTAGTATAACTCGCTTCTATACACTTGTCAATGGTTTTGTCCGCAAAAATCTAACGGTTTTATTTCTGCACCATCAGTGCTATAATCAAACTGTTGATTTGATTTTAAAATCATTTGTTTCGCTTTGGAGGGAAAACCTATGTCCGTTTCATATAAGAAGCTGTGGAAGCTCCTGATCGACAAAGATATGACCAAAACCCAGCTGAGAAAAGATGCCAAGATCAGCACCGGTGCGCTGGCCAAGCTGGGCAAAAATGAAAATGTGAATACGGAGATCCTGGTTAAGATCTGCAATACACTCCATTGCGATCTTTCGGATATCATGGAACTTACGGAAGAAGGAGTGGAAAAGTAATGGAAAAGGCTAATTTCGGACAGTTGGTGTCTTTTA
>CADBPG010000023.1 GCA_902796435.1 uncultured Eubacteriales bacterium
AAATAGTAATGGCTGGTCCCGCTTCCTTCCGGATTGTGGATATCGATATCATAATCGCCCGTAGCGATGGCGTCCGGGAAGCGGGTAAGTGCCTTCATGTCCTGTTCGGTCAGGGTGTATTCGCCCTCGATCATCCGGCTCTCCCGCGCGCCGATCTGCATGGCGGTGGAAAGGACGCGGCAGTGTTCGAAGCCGGGGATGTTTTCCTTCAGGAACTTCTGGATCTCGAATACCTGCTCCCGCGCCTCGATCTCCGCGGCCGTGACATCGAAGGGATCCGTTGGGTTGCGGCGTACGATGCGGGTCGTGTTGAAGTGCAGCACGCCCTCGTTCATGTTTTCGAAGATCAGCACGTCTTCCCGCAAGTTTTTGATCTTGCCTTCCTTCTGGAACTGCTTGTACAGGGGGTTGATCTCCCGCTTGTGGACCCAGTACTGCTCCTTGTCTACCCCGCCCATCCGGAAGCACAGGGTCATCGGCTGACAGAGATTGTCCGCCGGACGGCCCAACCGGAAGGGTACACCGGCCAGCATCGAAAGCTCGGCATCGCCCGTGGCGTCGATGAAGTAGTCTGCTTCAAAGGTCAGCGGACCGCTCTTTGTGGCGCAGGTGATGCTGCGGATCCTGCCCTCTGCTTTGTCCACACCGGAGATGACCGTGTTGTACAGCAGCTGGACGCCGACCTCCGTCACCATCCGGTTCAGGACCAGTTTCAGGATCTCCTCATCAAAATAGTTGTCGTCCTCTCCCATGCCGCCCAACGCACGCAGTTGGGCCAGGATCTCCCGGAAGATGCCGTTGCAGAGCATCTTTTTCTCCTGGGTGCCGGGCATGGTGGTCCAGTAATTCATGAATGGGCTGACAAGATTACCGGCCGCCGCCCCGCCGAGGCAGTTCCACCGTTCGACCAGAAGCACATCCATCCCCTGGCGGGCCGCCGCGATCGCTGCACATGTGCCGGACCATCCGCCGCCGGCCACGAGCACATCATATTTTGTTTTCATAAATGTCTCCTTTCTGACGCACATAACCATGCCGTCGAAGGCGCACAAATCACGAGAATCATTGCATTTATACTACCATAGTATGTTGCATATGGCAATTCAGATCGACCTATGTTAAAATACAAATAAGTTTTGCACAATTATCTTTGGAGGAACCGGATCCATGAATAAACCGAAACAAGACAAAAAACTGAATGCACTGAAGGTCAACAATCTCCGGTGCATCCTGGCCATCATCGTGTGTATACTCATATGCGTCATGGTCTTCTTCGCATTTGTGTACCAGATACTTGCCACCCCCAATGAACTGATCAAAGAAGTGGGCTGGCAGTCCTTCCACCTCTTCACCATCTTGTCCAACATGGCTGTGGCCATCGTTGCCGGTATGTGCATCCCCTTCGCCGTGGACGGACTCCGGTACCACAATTACCACCTGCCCCGGTGGTTCGTGCATCTTCTGTATATGGCGATCTTCGGTGTGACCATAACCTTCGTGATCGCGGTCACTGTGCTCTCTCCCGCGGTGGGCTTCTACCGGGTCATGATCTACAAGCACGATATCGTCCTGCACACTTTATGCCCGATCTTCTCCATTCTGCTGTTTATATTTATCAATTCCGACCACACCTTGGATTTTAAATCCTCTGTGATCGCCGTCATTCCACTGATGGTCTATGCCATCCTGTATACGGTCATGGTATTCGTGGTGGGTGAAGCCGCCGGAGGCTGGCGGGACCATTATCAGATCCAGCGGATCGCGGAGCACGTGCCTATTCCTGTGCTGCTGATCGCCATTTTCCTGATCGGACTTCTGGTCTCAAACCTGATGCGCTTTGCCCATAACGCGGTTCATAAGCGCAGGAAAGCCGCCATGGAGCACTACTATCAACAGGCCGATGCTTTCTCATATGAGGATATCCAGTCCGCCGTGCAGGCCCTGGCCAGGATCGACCGCCAGCGGGATATGGGCGGAGAGCTTACCGTGCCCAGACGTATCCTTGCGATGATGGATAAAAAATACCAAAGCGGTCTCTCCATAAAAGAATTGTGTAAAATTTACATTGATGCATATTATCAGGCAGAGCCGGAGGATGCGGACTGATGAGCGGATACTATACTTACTATGATGACGGTTTCTTCGGCTTCGGCCCGGCCGGCACATTCAAGCCCTTTTCTCTAATGCACCTGATCCCGCTCCTCATCTGCACGGCCTGTGTTTTCCTGGTCTGGAAGAAAAAAGACTCCATCAGAACCATGCGGGGCGAGGCACATCTGCGTTATGTGCTGTCCTTCTTCATGTTTCTCATGGAGTTTGGGTTTTATATCAGACTGCTCTACGTGGGCAATACCTATGGTCAATATACCATGATGACCAGGCTGCCGCTTCAGGTATGCGATGTGGGCATGATTACCTGCATGTTTATGATCACGAGTAAGTTCCCGACGCTCTTCGGGATCAATTTCTTTGTCACCCTCTTTGGCGCCACCCTGGCCTGCATCATCCCGCAGACCGTCCTCACGGAAGCCGGACCCGCGCATTTCCGCTATTACCAGTTCTTCGGGGAACATCTGCTCCCGATCTTCGGTACCTTGTATATGATGATCGTCCACGGGATGAAGCCCCGCTACCGGGATCTCTGGATCGCTACCGGAACCCTCATGATCGTGCTGATCCCGGCTGTCAAAATGACAGAAGCCTATCCACCCGCCAGTTATATGTTTTTGCGGCTGAACCTACCCTTCCTGCCGGAAAACCTGTACCTGCGGGCAGTGATCTACACGGTGGCGGTCATCCTCATATTCCACCTCATGTGGTTCCTGTGGAGAGCACTCTCTAAGAGATCACTCAACCGCCTTTCCGCCGCGTCATGACGGCCCCGACGATGGCTCCGATCAGGATGAGCGGTGCGACCCGGACAAATACCCACTCAAAAGAATGGAAGGCTGTCCCAAGAACTGCCGTTTCAGGGTCGCTGTAATTCCATCCCAGATACGGGCTGTTCAGGCAGATCAATACTGCCGCGGCCAGAATGATCATGATCCCCACCGCGACAAAAAGATAGTGTGCTGTCCTTCTCCTGGACTGCTGCCGTTTGGAGAGCTGCAGGTTGATCACTTCCAGTTTCTGGGCGATCGCTTTCAGATCATCCGCCTCAGGCTCTGTGACCGCTTCCCCCAGCAGCGTACCGACCGGTGTTTCCAATGCCTCAGATAAGGCGATCAACAATTCAGAATCCGGAACAGACAGGCCCTGTTCCCATTTGGAGATCGTTTGCCGAACTACATTCAGTTTGACCGCGAGTTCCTCTTGGGACAGGCCTTTTGCTTTTCTTAACGTTTTGATGTTTTCACTTAACATGGCTAAAGCCCCCTTTCGCAGTCATCATACCTTCCAAAGGTCCGTTGCCGCAAGCAACGCAGGTTAACATCTGCGCAATGCGGGCTTTACCAGTTCTCGTACCGTTCCTGCCGGTCCAGAGCACGGATCCGCTGCATATCCTGATCGCTCTTGTAAAATCTTTCATAAGCACCTACTACTCAGATCAATCGATAGGTTGCCTTCCTGAACGTATAGTTCCCGAAGTCGAATTTCTTCGGATCCACCTTATGCGCCAGTTCCCGACTCGTTATGAAGTCCGTTGATACATTTACAAGCAGCTGCTTTTCACCGATTTCAACAAGATAATAGGCGGACGCATCTCTCAGATAATCAGCACCCTGGATGATCCCAGCACCTGCGATGAAATCCGCAAGCCATTCGGCCTTATTCAGTCTCTTCTTTCGGATGAGGGGATAGATCGCATCCGCAGTTTTATATTTGGAAAAGCAGGCGGCATCCTTTTTGTCGCGGCATTTTCCAGTTACTTCGAAAAGATCCAGGTCGATCGCTTCCTTCATTTCATTGAAGCTGAGCTTTTCATCTTCATCAAGCAGATAGTCCACGCTGACGTCCAGAAGCTGTGCGATTACCTTCAGATTGTTTACGTCCGGCATACCTTTGTCAGATTCCCACTTAGCGACAGCAGATCTTGAAACACTCAGTTTCTGTGCGAACTGTTCCTGAGATAATCCTGCTTCTTTTCTTGCTTCCTTTAACTTCTCTCCAAATGTCATGATGATGACCTCCTTTTGATTTCCGCTGGTAGGCGGTTTTTCTTTACAGCCTCATCATAGGATAGGTGCCCCATAACAGTAAAGAGATGCACTGTGACAGTGCTGTTACTCTCCGTAACACAGCAGATTTTCCAGATTTCTCTCGGAATAATTCATAGTCGGGCACTCTTTATTTTTTCTTTGCCAGCCATCCGCGGAAGATGCCGCCCTGTAGCAAAGAGATGATCACAAAAAAGATGTCGGCAAACAGGATGAACACAAAGGACGGGATCAGGATACGGGTGTATTTCTTCCCGAAAGCCGCTCCCTTCCTTATCACTCTGCCCATGCCCGAGAGGTAAAACAGTACACCCAGGTTGAAATACAGCAGCAGGGCCGTGTTTTCAGCAAAGCTGAGCCAAGCGTTCTTCGGGAAGAAGTTGCCGGTATGTACCGCACTCAGCACGGTATTCAGAACCAACAGCGCGATCTGTACGACAAAAAGGATCCGGGTCACGTTCAGCATGACGCCGCCGCCGATTCCTACGCCGCCACAACAGGCAAGCCCCGTCCGCGTACAGAAGTTTTCAAACACCTGCATCAGCGGTTCGTTCTGCTTTCCTTCGATAAAGCCGTTGTTGGCGATGCAGTAAACATTGAGCTTCAAGCCGTTCTCGCGGCAGAAGATCTCCATTTTCTCCAGAAAACGCAGTACGTGAGAGGGAACGCCGTCCACATAGAGCGGCAATCCGAACACCACTGCCTGGGCGTCCCGGAGCTGTTCCAGAATGCGGGCGTGGTCGGCGGGTGTACGCAGCTTTTCATTCACTTTTTCCCCACCGATGAAAAGGCTCTGAAGAAAGAGAAAATACGCGGAGGCGCAGAAGCGTTTCTTGGGGCTGCAGTTGATGAGTACCGTCTTCATAACGCCGCCTCCAGTTCCGCCAGGTCCTTCAGGAAGATGACTTCGGACCGTTCAAAGCCGTCATTGACCGCGTTCCGCTCAGCTGTACAGCGGAACGTGCCCTTCTCCATCTCGCTTACTTCTCCATAGACGACCACTTTCCAGAGATCATGTTTTCCATAACGAAGCGTATGGTGCATCTGCCGGCCGCGATAGGTGCTGAATGGCGTGGAGGTCCCGATGGAACGGTCCAGGACATTCTTGACCGCGGCGCTGTACGCGCCATAGAGGTTCTTCGTGATGATCACTAATTCGTCCGCCTGGCCGATCACGCGGCAGATCCGCTGCAGGCTGTCCTTCATGAAGCACTCCGCAGGATGTTTGGTCCAGCAGCCGAAGCAGCCCTGACATGGGGCATACTTCCCATCCGCCGCGACAGCGCGGTCGCATTTTTCTTCGATCAAGCCTTCGTACTCCAATCCCAGGTCATGAATGATGACTTTCATCCTATTCCTCCTGTCCTGCCACAAGCACAGCGCCGTTCCATGCGCGCTCCAGGTGTTCCGCGATCAGTTTCTCATCGAATTCCAGATGATTGTTGGCGATGATGCTTGCATATCCGTGGGCAAACAACGCCACCGTGATAAATACACTTCTGGCCTTCTGCAGGCTCAGCCCTGCCCCTTCCTGCATTGCCGACAGCACCGGAACCAGTTCTTCAGAATCCACCATTTCCAGCAGGCTGTTCTCCTCCGCATATCCGGACTGAAACAGGAAGCGGAACAGTTGCGGCTCTTCCACGGCGAACCGGACATAGTTCAGGCCGATCCCAAGGATCGGATCCTGTCCGGGCGGCGTGTTTATCAAGTATTCCGAGTGTAGATGATCCGCCCTCTTGTAGGCAGCTCTCTTCAGGTTGTCGATCGTTGAAAAATGATACATCACCGGCTGCGTGGAGCAATGCAGCTGCCCGGAAACCGTTCGGGCATTGATACTTTCAAAGCCGCTTTGACGGACTACCTCCACCGCAGCATCGACGATCATCTCCGCATTGATTCTTGTTTTAGGTGGCATATGCGAGCCTCCTTGATTTATAATTATTGTTATATAACAATAATTATAATAGATCATCCTTGCGCTTTTGTCAACAAGGAACCTAACACAAAAAACTCGATCTGCTCGATCGTATTCATAAAACGGTTTGCACACAGATTCTTCGCGTCTTTATTTTTGATCGCATAGATGATATTCGGTATCATCATCAAGAGCACGATCACTGCGCCAAAAATGTTGATCCACCCGAATTCCATATTTAGATCCTCATAGTTCTGTCTTAGTCACCTTCTTAAACAATCTGGCATTCCAGAATTCCATTCCCAGCTCGTCCAGATAGAAGTGGAAGATCGCTCTCCAGTTCTTTGTCGCTGTACTGAGCATGATATAGTCTGCATCACTCCGAACAACA